>CAITDH010000220.1 GCA_903891045.1 uncultured Desulfobulbaceae bacterium
ACTGGTTGGTTGAAGATTGCGACCGTGGCCAATTTAAGGTCATTCAACAGGCTATTGCTCGAAAGTTCGATGGTGACAAGTCCTGCTGCGATCTGCCTCGTGTTCTCCGCGTACCAGGATTTTATCACCTGAAAAAAAGCCCTGTTATGACTGTCATGGTTGAGAATAACAAATTCCCTCACTACATAACACAGCAAGTCATTGACGGACTGGGGCTGGAGTTTGAGCAAGTAGCCACAACAGGGAAGCCAAAGAAGGAGATAAAAACGGGTCAATCAGTAGCAGAACTCAGCCCGCCTTATTCTTACATATCACCGACAACCGGCGAGATGATCGACTTGACGACATGGGCGGCCCAGAATCCAGGTTTTGACATCGTGAAGAATATTAATTCCAAGTATGCCCTGGATCAAATCGTTGATGGCAAGCAACATGTCACCTGCCCCTTTGCCGATGAGCACACAGGCATGTCACCAGACCTGTCAACCTTCATTGTTAATGCCGCACCACCTGACCACACTTCTTTCAATATTCATTGTATGCATAGCCATTGCGCGGATCGTGACCGGTTGGAATTCCTGCAAGCAATGTTCGCAAAAGGATGGATGCCAGATTCGTTATTAATCCCGGCACCATTGGAATTGAAAAAACCGCTCTGGGTTACTCTGCAAGTGAAAGAAATTGCGGTCGCGCCGGAATGGTCGATACTGGCACCAGACGAACGGCGGATTGCCTTTGATTTGCAGTTTTATGCGTGGCAGTCAGACGATGGAACCATCGAGGATGATGACTGGAAAATTGCCAAGTTTCTTGGAGTACCTGAAGACCAATGGCTTGAATATCGCAAGGTATTGCAGAAGACGGGTTGGTTGAAAAAAGAAAATGGTCGCCTAACAAATGATATTGTGAAAAGGGAGTTTGACCATGCTCAAATGGCATATTCGAAATCATGTGCAGGTGGCAGGAATGGAGGGTTGAAAACTCAGGAGAATAGAAGAAACAAGCACCCCTGAAAGCACCCCTTGAAGCACCCCTTGAAGGCAGGGTTAAAGCCTTTTGAACTTGAGGTTGATGTTGATGTTGATTTTCCTTCAGTAGAGAGAGAGGAGGGTGGAGAGAGACCTCAACAAGCCACTTCCCCTCATGGTCAAAGAAGCAAAGGAGAGAAATAAAGTGCCTGATAATAGAGAACAGAAGCAGAAACCACAGCTTTACAAGAAGGGTCAATCAGGCAATCCAAAGGGAAGGCCCAAAGGAAGCCACAACAAGGCCACCATTGCCGCGTTGACACTCTTAGAGGGTGAAGCTGAAGGGCTCACAAGGAAGGCCGTGACAATGGCCCTGGATGGAGATATTCAGGCGTTGAGGTTGTGCCTTGATAGGATCACACCGACACTGAAAGCAACATCAAAACCAATTGCCGCGCGTCTTCCTGCTGGCGGATCATTGGCAGAACAGGCCGCGAATGTGTATGAGGCCGCAAGGCTGGGCAAAGTCACACCGGACGAAGCCACCACCTTAATGAACCTTATTCAGGGGCAGATTAAAATCAAGGAACTGACGGACATGGAAACAAGGCTTGCGAAGCTCGAAGGGAACCCGCTTCCAAATGTGAGTGTTGATGAATTTGTTTAATGGAGGTCGTATTGTGAATGATGATTTGAAAACACACTTGGAGGCCCTTGCCGAGCTTCGGAATATTGCCGCAAGGAAAGGACAGATTGCGGCAGCGGTTGCCGCTGAGGTCGCCAGAGGCCGCGCAATGGGACTGTGTCAGGAGCAAGAAACTGGAGATAAACAGGGGCGTTTCGTTGAGGCGTTCAGCCAGCTAATTGAGAGCCTGCCAGGTTGAAAAGGAGATCATGAGAAACTTAAAAAGCAGACTTGAAAATCTTGAAAAAGAGCGGGACAACCTTATTCCACCAGAGCCGGTGAAAGTGTTCCTTGATCCCGTAGAATGTGCTGAATATCTGAAGATGAACCCTGGCGCAACAGCTATTCTGCTTAGGGCTGTTGATTTCAGAAAGAAAAATACAATGGAGGTTGCGCCATGAGCATGAAGGCACGTTTGAAAAAATTGGAGAACAAGACCGCTGGGCTTGAATTTGCTGTACACTTTAAACGCGAGGGGGAAGACACAGACCTTGAAAGGCTTTACCCTGGCAAGCGGGTAATATGCTTCATTCGTGAGGGTGATAATAGCGAGACTTCGACGAGTTGCGGAGAATAGTTAAAGCTGAATTTTTGCCGGGTGCTGCTTGATTCGATGGCGGATCAGGTAAATGTCTCCCTGGGTGCGCCCGGTAATTGACCGCTTCTCTTTCGAGGGATGCGGTTTTTTTGTACGATAAATTGACAAAATGCACCTGATGATAGAACATAAAATCACATTAATATTTTCATCAGGCTAATTCGACCTATGGTTTGGGGTGGTAAAGAAAGTGAAGAGGTTTTGAATGTTGTCTTTATTGAAAAAAATTCTCAATAGTTTTTTTATGCCACAAGAGCAAAAGATTACATATTCAGAAAGAGATATTGAAACAATTAGAACACAAGCGCAGCGTATCACCGATATTATTAATGAGTCACTCCAAATAGCTAATGAATCAAAAAACATTGAAACAAAACTATCAAGGCTTAACGTTGCGACACAAAATCTCAACGATCTTAAAGAGTTGGCAAGAGACTATCCTTTTATAACCATCACTTCATTAGATGAAGTTGAGCTTGCTATAGCAAACATGTCTTTTGAGTTTACGATGAAGGGATATAAATCTATAGCAGATGGCAACATGCACTATCTGCGTAAAGAGGGTTACAGGATCAACA
>CAITDH010000221.1 GCA_903891045.1 uncultured Desulfobulbaceae bacterium
GGCTAGGGCAGTATCAAAGGTTCCCAATTTCTGATCAGGAACTGCGGCGCCATAGTGCAAAAAAGGTCGATTGGAGAGATCGACCACAACGCGTACCAGCGTCTCATCCATGGGAAGATAGCTCAGACCATACCGGTTTATTCCGCCTTTATCCCCCAAGGCTTTAGCAAAGGCCTGCCCCAGACAGATCCCTACATCCTCCACCGTATGATGATCATCAACCTCAACATCACCTGTCGCCTTGATCTCAAGGTCAAAAAAACCATGCACGGCAACAAGGGTCAACATGTGGTCAAGAAAAGGAACCGCAGTATCTATTTTGGCAATACCAGTTCCGTCAATCAGCAAGGTCAGCTGAATATCCGTTTCACGGGTAACACGATGAACCAAGCCACGCCGTTGTTCCATTGCATTCATACACTTTCCTTACAAAGGAGATTACCCTTGCTAATTAGTTAACATGCAAGCAAGGCTGTTTTCAACCAACTGCAAACTCACAATAAAATAATTACTCTATTTATTCTATTCTTTAAAGAGCACCATCTCTTTTTTATCTCATCCCATTTTTTTTAACAATAGCGGCTCAAAACAGAACTCTTTTTTATTGACAAGAGACCCATAGACTTGTTAAAGTATTTTCGTTTTTACTTTATAGATATCGAGCGGGAGTAACTCAGTGGTAGAGTGCAACCTTGCCAAGGTTGAAGTCGCGAGTTCGAATCTCGTTTCCCGCTCCATTAGAGATTCGAAAAGGTTCGACACAGTTCGAACCTTTTTTTATTCATTGTACCAATCAGCATTTTGAGGAACACCATGAAAACTTATCTGGCTCCAGTTAACGAGATCGAAAGAAAATGGTATGTCGTCAATGCCGCAGACAAGATTCTCGGCCGCCTGGCATCAGAAGTCGCGTCTCGTCTGCGCGGCAAACACAAACCAACTTTTTCCACCTTTATCGACAACGGTGACTTCATTATCATCACCAATGCCGATAAGATTAAACTGACTGGGAAAAAATGGGACGACAAGAAATACTACCGTCATACCGGATGGATAGGCGGGATTAAAGAGCAAAGTGCCAAGAAATTGTTAGAAGTACATCCAACACACCTCATCTTGAAGGCTGTTAAGGGAATGCTTCCAAAAAACAAACTTGGTGATCAGCAGTTAAAGAAACTTAAAATTTATGTTGGCAACGAGCATCCACATGCAGCTCAACTGCCTGCCGAATTAGATATTTAATTTTTCGCGGAGAAAACAACCATGGCTCAAAATCGTTTTTATGCCACAGGGAAAAGAAAAACAGCAGTTGCCAGAGTGTGGATCACCCCAGGCAGTGGCAAGGTTATTGTAAATACCATGAGCGCGGATGACTATTTCGGTGGGACCTTCAAAACCTACAAAATAGCAACGCCCTTCAAGGTAACCGATAATTTTGAAGGCTATGATGTCATCGCCACCTTAAAAGGCGGCGGAAAATCAGCTCAGGTGGACGCGTTAACCCATGGAATTTCCAGAGCCCTGCTCCATGTCAATCCTGACAACAGATTACCTCTGAAGAAATCAGGACTCCTGACCCGTGACCCCCGCATGAAAGAGCGGAAAAAATATGGTCAGAAAGGCGCGCGCGCCAAGTTCCAGTTCTCTAAACGTTAATTTTTTTTCTCTGTTTAAAGCCTTCGTTCTTATTTGAAGGATGACACACTGTTGCTTCTATCCTGAAGGAACTTATAACGGAAAGGAAGATGGCTTTATCAGAGGGAATAACAGATGTTCTGTTATTCCCTTTTCTTATTTCATCAGGTATCCATCATGTTAAACGTCGCAATTATCGGCGCCTCGGGCTACACAGGTGTTGAGCTGGCCAGAATTCTCTGCAACCACCCAGAGGTACGACTTACTGCCGCCACTTCAAGACAATATGCGGGCCAACCCCTTTCTCATGTTTTTCCCAATCTGCGCCAAAAAACCAATCTTATCTGCGAAAATCTCAGTGCTGAAGAACTGTGCGCCAAGGCAGATTTCTTTTTCACCGCCGTACCCCACAAGACAGCCATGGACATTGTCCCGGATCTTCTCATAGCCGGGAAAAAAGTGGTGGATCTTTCAGCAGATTTCCGGCTACGTGATGTTGCTGTTTACGAGGAATGGTATCAAAAGCATACAGCCGTCGAACTACTCAAAGAGGCGGTGTACGGCCTACCCGAGTTGTATCGGCAACAGATACGCACCAGCCGACTCGTTGCCAACCCTGGCTGCTACCCCACCTCAATCATTCTGGCTTTGGCACCTCTCTTAAAGGCAGGCGTTATTAACCCACAATCAATTATTGCCGATTCAAAATCAGGCACATCCGGGGCAGGGCGCTCGGCGCAGGTGGGTTCACTCTACTGCGAAGTAGCAGATGGTTTTCGGGCCTACAAGGTTGGCGGCACGCATCGCCATACCCCTGAGATTGAACAGGAAATCAATGTTTTTCTGCAAGAACCGGTACGAATTTCTTTTACCCCGCATCTGCTTCCTATCTCACGTGGCATCCTGAGCACCGTTTATGCCCAACTGCAACCAGGAATTCATCAAGCGGATATCAGCCAGCTTTACGAGAAGATGTATGCACAAGAGCCCTTTGTCCGTATTCTTCCCGAAAACAACTTTCCCGCCACCCAGTATGTGCGCGGATCGAACTTCTGCGACATTGGCTTCAAAATTGATACGCGAACCGACCGCATTATCATCCTGTCCACCATCGACAACATTGTCAAAGGCGCTGCCGGACAGGCGGTCCAGAACATGAATTTGATGTGCGGCTTTGCCGAAACCGCCGGACTGGAAAGCGCGCCTTTTTTTCCCTAAGCATTCAGGGTACGGGACTTTAAATAAGTGGAAGTTCACTCTGCCATGCGCAACATAAAACTCACCATTGCTTATGATGGAACTGATTATGGTGGCTGGCAGAGACAAAAAAATGCCATCACCATCCAGGGGGAGATTGAACAGCGGCTCCAGATCATAACCAATACCCCAGAATCTCTGCACGGTGCCGGTAGAACCGATGCGGGAGTGCATGCCAAGGGAATGATTGCCAATTTTAACACCAAGGCCACTATTCCCTGCCCGGCCTTAATCAGAGGACTGAATGGACTGCTTCCACGCTCCATCCGTATCATGGATGCCTGTGAAGAAGTCGATGGATTTCATGCCCGCTTCTCGGCCAAGGCCAAGACCTACACCTACGCCCTGTTTACCGGCGAAATCCAGCCACCCATGCAACGCCTCTATTCGGTGCATCTGCCTCACCTCCCGCAACAGGCAAGCATCCATCCCTGCCTCAAAAAAATCACAGGAACCCATGATTTTGCCAGTTTTGAGGCATCAGGCTCCCGTGACCTCAACGCACCAAGCGTCCGCGGATCCGTGCGCACCCTTTATGAAGCAACTTTTACCCAAATCACCCAGGAAACATACCAGTTTCAATTCACCGCTGATGGTTTCCTGCGGCACATGGTGCGCAATCTGGTAGGCACTTTACTTGAAACGGGGAAAGGTAGACGCAGTATCCGGGAATTTGAACAAACACTCCAAGCGAAAGCAAGAAGCACGGCTGGTCCAACAGCACCTGCCCATGGTCTCGTTCTCGAAAAAATCTTTTACTAAATTCACCCTTTGGCGGTTCTCTTTTCCTGTTGCCAAAAAGAAATGAAACAGGTACAGGAATGAAAATGAGTTTTTCAAAATACCCTTCATCAAAAAGATAATGGGAACAAACAAAAGCGGGGAAGAAATGATCAAAAAATGCAATGCATTCCTTTCATCCTTTTCAAGACTTACCCTTTAATTCTCTTTTCAACAGGATACAAAAATGAGTTCTCCAATAATCACCCTGGCAGACAGAGTTATCAACATCAAACCCTCTCCAACCCTGGCAGTAAATGCCAAAGCCAAGGCACTCAAGGCTGCAGGTGCTGACATCCTGAACTTCAGCGTCGGTGAACCCGACTTTGACACCCCGCCCCATGTCTGTGAGGCCGGGAAAAAGGCTATCGATGAAGGATTTACACGATACACTGCTGTCCCTGGCATGCCTGAGTTACGTGAGGCCATCTGCCAGCGTCTGCAAAAAGACAAAGGGCTCTCCTACACGATGGATGAGATCCAGGTCGCCTGCGGCGGGAAGCATGGCCTCTACAACATGTTTCAAGCGGTGA
>CAITDH010000222.1 GCA_903891045.1 uncultured Desulfobulbaceae bacterium
ACTTCAGAGCGAGGGCCAGAAGGCGCGTGGCAAAGGATCGCACTGTCACGTTAGATGGCAGGCTCTACGAAGCTCCGGTATCCTTAATCGGTCAACAGGTTGAGCTCTTCTTTCATCCCCAGGACCCAGAGTGTGTTGAAATCAGATTTCAGCAGCAATCTTACGGCATCCTTCGCCTGGTCAATCTTGCAGTCAATTGCCGGGTTAAACGCGATAGAAACTCTCAAATTCAAATCAATACCCCCTGCTCAAGCGGGAAACTATTCTAAAGGAGATATGCCATGAATACTTATCGCGCCTTCTTCGGCCTTCAACAAGACCCATTCGCCAACGATCTGTCTCTGAAACAGATAATGAAAACCCCGGAGCTCTCGGCCGTCAAAAACCGTTTCAACTATGCCCTTTCTATAGGAGGAGTCGCCGTTGTCACTGGCGATATCGGCTCTGGCAAGTCCACAGCAGTCCGGTATGCACAGTGTCAGCTCCACCCTTCCGAGTATATCAGCCTCCATGTCATCGCCACTTCCGGTGCTATCATGGAGCTGTCAAATATCATCCGCCTTGGGCATACCCAAAATCACCAACTCCAAGGCGCTCATGACGTCAATGATCCGAAATGAAATCACCAACCTGGTATCCTCCAGAAAACTAAAGCCCGTTCTGATCATCGATGAAGCATCTTTGCTAAGGCTTGAGGTCTTTGCTGAACTTCATACCCTTTTACAGTTCGAGCAGGATGCCAAGCACTATCTGCCGCTTATCTTGGTCGGCCAGTCCACCATCATAGATAAACTCTCTTTCCGAGCATCTGCTCCGCTGGCATCACGCGTCATCACACGCTGTCACCTGGAGGGTCTTAGTCTTTCTGATATGCATCAATACATCCACCACCACCACATCAAACTCTGCGGTATAGAGAGCAACCTCTTCGATGAATCCGCCATCACTGCCGTTCACCAGGGATCTGGCGGCCTCTTACGAAAAGCAAATCACCTGGCCCGCGGCGCATTGATCGCCGCCGCCAAACAAAAATCAAGACAGGTACTGACCGATCATGTCCAGATCGCTTCCAGTGAACTCATCTAATGCCCTAAAGGAGTCTAAGCCATGTATGAGAAAAAAACCATTGCTACAGCTTATAAAATCACCATGTATCTCTATAAACTCCATGTACTTCTCTGGGAGATTTTTGATGATGAATTCCGCCAGTACAGAAAGCAGCGACAGCTCCAAAACAGGGCCAGACAAAAACAGCGTGCCGCTTTACCCACTGACTAAAGATGGTCCCTCACGCGCAACTTATAACCGATAAATTTGCAGTCAAAGCCCAGAATGAAGAAATGCACCGCTTCATTCTGGGGAATACGCACCTTCGCTGAATCAGTTTAATCTGAAAATCAAGAGCTATTTTTTCAAATTGGGTGAAACCGACCAAATTATTTGGACATCCAATAGCAGCGCCAAAATTCACAAAATAGCAAACAAGAAACAACCATGACAGGCCATATAACAAGCTTCTTTACCGCTATTACAGATGTTATCCTTTGCATATCCATTTATTGAATATATTAGTGATTGCAAAAACGAAGTTCAAAATAATCTGCAAACCGAACTCCATTAAAGTGGAATTCATCACCTATTCCCGGATTATTTGACACAGTTCAAATTATCTGGACTTTGTCGCCATTTATCGTGAAAAAAATGGTCACCTACCGCATGGAGATGGCTTTCCCATAACATCCTAACGAGCCGATTTTTCGCCTGTTTAGAACCCAGCTACATATTGTAAAAAAAACAGCAATCATGATCACCATCTTTGAAAAACTGAATCGCTATTTTCAAGCCAACTGGAATCTGGCCGTTCTCGATCTGAAAAAAGGTCTCTGGACCCTCAAACCAACACCTGCCGTCATCCCCTATCTCAAAGCAGAAAACGCCAAAGGAAGGCATATCCTCATGCAACCCAGGGACCCATCAACCTATCTCATGGCGGATGATCTGTCGGACTCCCTGCTTTGTGCCCATCACAAACATCCCGATGGCTCTTTTAAACCAGGGCGATTGGTCGTTGAAACCTCTCCGCTTAACTTCCAGGTTTGGATCCATTGCCAGCATCCTGTCACTCTCGATCAAAAAAGATTCCTTCTTCATAAACTCAAAAGTGATCCGGGGGCCGACCCCAATAACCGCTTCGGAAGATGCCCTGGCTTTCGAAACCGAAAAGAAAAATACCAAACTCTCCAAGGCTTCTTTCCTCTGGCCAAACTCTTATGGATCGACTGGAAACATCAAACCCGGATTCCTGCCTGCTTCTACCCTCCCCAGATAACTCAGACATTCCTTCCCCTTCAACCCCTTTTGGGGGGCGTGTGCCAAAACCTTTCAAGACAGCGCTATAAAAAAGAAAATGACTCTCAAACTGACTTCGCCTTTGCACTTGCCCTCATCCGAAAAGGATTTTCAGATGAACAAATCCACTCCCGTATCCTGAACGAACGGTCAAATTGGGACCATCACCTGGGCGACAAAAAACAAATGCTGTACCTGAACCGAACTATCCGCAGAGCAAGAGAAATTGCACTCTAATCCGTTTGATCTTTTACCATATATTCGTCTTAGTAATTGGAAATAAATATCTCATCTATAGTATTAAAAACTACAACGTTAAATAAACTCATCACAAGCTATTAGTCGATGAGTTAATAATTTTTAATTCCTTAGTCCATCGAAATTGAAAATTTTATGATTGATCCAAAATAATCAGAAAATGGCAGTCAGAGTAATTTGAAATCCAACACTGGGCCGAACCGCACACATCTGTATGTTGTGGTTTTTACCTAATCTGACCAAGAAAAAGGAAATAGCGGCCCTGGAGCTGGAAATCACCCGGATCACACTGGATCATGAAGCGGCGCATAAAACTCAGACGGCAATGGAAGCCGATGTTGTATCCTTAT
>CAITDH010000223.1 GCA_903891045.1 uncultured Desulfobulbaceae bacterium
ATTATCTCCAGGAATATCTGGACGAGTTTTGTTATCGATTTAATCGCAGGTTCTGGGAACCAGAATTGCCACTGAGATTACTCAACGCATGCTTGGCTCACGTTCCTGTCAAAATAGCTGAGTTTCATTAAGAGCCATATTAACAAATGGCCCGGAAAGCCTCTTGTGGCACAATGAATTTGGTGAAAACACTAACCATAACAATATGATAAGAGCCATGACCCATTATAACACAATCCTTAGTTCTACTTTGTCACATTACCCATCACTCTGCCGTTTGTATGCGGAGTCAATGGATGCTTGCCTTTGCCGGTGTCTGACATTCATCTGCCGGAAGACTTCTTCGTGAGTTATATCCCTCCGTGGAAGAAAGTAAGCAAGCAATTTTGCAATGTCTGGACAACTGAGTAACGGGGCGACTCCTTCTGTTCCATTCTGGTTTCCAACAGAAAGAGCGTGGACATCATCACCATGGTCATATGATGATGCCAGGCCAGCCAGCCCCGAACCTGATAATGATCCATGCCGGCTGTTTCCTTGGCATCCTGAAAGGAACGTTCAACAAAAAAGCGTTGCCCCTGCATATAGGCAATCCGCTCAGGGGAGGTCTCGTCCGGTGCATTGGCAAGGCTGTATTTTATGGTCCTTTGCGAGTCGGTCTCGCGCCTGACCACAAGGTGCCACTTACGGACGGACTGTTTTTTATCGAGCCAAGCCCAGACTTGCCGAGTCAGAAGGTCCACCTGAAGCAGCCCTTTCGTCGAGTCACGAGGGTTATCCGTTGCCAGGCATCTTCTGGTTGACCGGCCGCCCATTTTGCCACCGTCATCCTGGGAATATCAGTCTTGTACAAGGACGGTGATCTTCCTTTGGACGCATGTCGTTCAGGGATGTATGGCCGGGGATCATCAAGATAAATGGACTGATCCTTATGGACATCGGCAACAAACTGTTCGCCCTCGTCGTCAAGGGTTTGGAGAAATTGTGGTTCCTTGCCGTATCTACCATCCACTCCGATCCAGGCATATCGTATGCCCGTGGATCTGGCAAGACGAATAATATCAAGGGCCAGTTGCGATTTGCTTTTGAATTCGACATCATCTGGAACACCGGCGGATTTGCATCGTTTGCGGTCATCTGTCCACTCCTTGAGGAGGCAGAGACGACAGTCGATAATCGTTGCCTGCACCCCACGAACCAGCGAGGCATAAACACCGGTCTGGCAATTATCAACCTTGCCAAGTCGTCCGCACCATTGACGGGCAACGCCGACAGATTTTTTTCCTTTTTTGGGCAGACTGCTTTCGTCAATAACAAGAGCGGTATCGGGACTGCCACCTAAAAGACGATCCGCATCCAATGCCACCTGATCCATTACTGGACGGTGCGCCCAAGGGGAATGGGAGTAACATGGTGCAATGATTGATATTCTGCTTCCGGGACGACTTCGGTCATCCGTTCTATATTCTTGTGAACAGTCTGCAAGAGCCCGCTCAGATATTGGAGCAACTGCGTGACAACTGAACGAGTCTTGGTCACGAAGAACTTTTTGTAACGCTTATGAAAAAGACAAAATGAGACCGACAGGTCAGTGAGTGGTCGTTTGCTGTCATTTTTTCTCCTATCGGTCTGGATTTTTTTGGGTTGGCATGTGGCTCATTTTACCTCCTAAGAATTGATGAAAAGCATACAACTCTTATAGCATACAATTACAACTATTTCAATATGTTAAATCGCATCTTAATGTGACAAAGTAGAATTAATCTTATGTGCTGAAAGCATGGATACGGGTCAGCAGACCCGTTGATTATTCGTCCACTTTTATACTCTCACCGAAGCTTGGCTCAAAATGATGCTCAAGATAACTTTTTATCATTTCATCCGTAACTTGTCCCGACGTGGCACAAAAATATCCTCAAGCCCAAAAAGACACCCCCAATATCGTTTCTTAATATCTGGAAAATCCTCAAACAGCTTGGTAGATGTCCTTCCTTTTTCCTTCTCATGATCTCGCTTGGAGCCATGCTCAGTGGGGCCGAGACAAACACATGAACATGATCTTTACTCTCAACTCCACTTATGATCTTGATCTCAAATGCCTCGCAGGTCTGTCGAACAAGCTCCTTCACTCGAAGGGGAAATAAAAATTGTATAGAGACATATTAAAAAATCTTTTTTATTCTTTTTCACACAATCTTCATTTAGACTATAGCGTAAACAATTTAAACAAACACATATAGTCTAAACTTTATCCCACATTAAAAGAAAAAAGCAAATTTTTCTTACATTTTCAACATTGCGATAAAAAGTCATATCTACTAACAAAGAAATAGAGGAATCTTCGTGAAAAAAAAACATACTTCACTGCCCTTGCTCACCCAAAACGCCTGTCTCATCGACAGCCATTGTCACCTTGACATGGATGCCTACAAAAATGACCTTGATATCATTCTAGAACAAGCATATCAAAACCATATTTGCGCTGTCATCAGTATCGGTGTTGACGAAAAAAGTTCGCGACAGGCAATTTCTCTGGCAAGAAAATACAATATGGTCAAAGCCACCATTGGCATCCACCCCCATGACGTAGGCCATATTCACCCCCAGACCCTGGACATCCTGGCTGATCTTGCAGAAAAGAACCGCGACCATGTTGTGGGCTATGGCGAGATTGGACTTGATTATGCCAAGAACTACGCCCCACAGGATATCCAACGCCAGCATTTTTGCTCCCAGCTAGCCTTGGCCAAAGATCTGCAACTTCCGGTTATCATCCATGACCGTAATGCCCATAATGATACCCTGCGCATCTTGCGGCAAGCGGCCCCTTTCCCGCATGGCGGGGTCATGCATTGCTTTTCAGGTGACATAAGCCTGGCCAGACAGGTACTGGATCTTGGCTTCCAGATCTCGATTCCCGGGGTTGTTACTTTTAAAAATGCGGTTGACCTCCAAGAGGTTGCAAGACTCACTCCCCTGACCGCCCTGCTTCTCGAAACAGACGGCCCCTTCCTCACCCCTGTTCCTATGCGCGGCAAACGTAACGAGCCCACCTTCCTGCTTCATACTGCCCAGATGGTCGCTGATTTGCGTGGAATTTCAATCAATGAAGTCGCAAGACAAACCAGTGCCAATGCCATAAAACTTTTCCGGCTCTCTACCGATTTACTGGTGGAGCCGACACATTGAAGGACGTGAAAAATGATCGACCGCAATCTGCAGGATATCCGCCAGAAAATCACAGAAACAGCCATCCAGTGTGGACGAGACCCGGCCACCATCAGACTTGTCGCCGTCTCTAAAAAATTTCCAACATCCCATATTCAGGAAGCAATACGAGCTGGCCAGCTCCTTTTTGGAGAAAACTATATTCAGGAAGCAGCACAAAAGAAGACAGAAATCGGCGACACGGCCTCTTTCCATTTTATAGGACACCTGCAAAGCAACAAGGCAAAATTGGCGGCCCAGATCTTTGAGATGATCGAGACCATTGATCGCTATAAATTGGCAGCAGCACTCGACAAAGAGCTTAAACATCTAGGCAAGACCCTTGATATCCTTGTCCAGGTCAATATCGGCGAGGAGCCTCAAAAATCAGGGGTCCTTCCCCAAGACACTGAAGAACTGCTCAAACAACTTCTGCTGCTATCGAACTTGAAGGTGCGCGGACTCATGGCCATCCCCCCTTATTCTGACAACCCGGAACACACCCGGCCACACTTTAAGGCCCTTCGTCTGCTGGCTGAAGAGATGAACAGGAAAAATTATTTCTCAGACGGCACCTGCGTGGAATTATCCATGGGAATGTCCAGTGATTACACCATTGCCATCGAAGAAGGCGCTACCTTCATCCGTATAGGAACCGCTCTTTTCGG
>CAITDH010000224.1 GCA_903891045.1 uncultured Desulfobulbaceae bacterium
ATGTTAATTCGTTTAATTAAAATGTTGGCATGAATTGTTATTGTCAATTCGAGATTATTTCTTGCTGCCCTTCTGGCGCTTGCTGGGGTTGAATTGCTATTACTCTTACTTCCCAGCTCAGGATATCACGGTACCGATTCGCCATGGGGCTATAGGCAATTGCCGGATTATTATCTCGAGAGAGATCTGACAGATATGAACCAAGTCCAAATCCGACTCCCTTTTGCACGGCGCCATTACACTGGAATGAAACCTTCAAATGCGTTTTATCCACACCAATCGGCTTGACTTCAACCAACCGAGCTCTTCTCGCAGAGAATACAGGACTTCTGTTTCCTGGTCCAAACGGCTCAAGTAACTGTAATTGTTCTCCGAATTGCTTCCCGCCACCAGGAAAAAAGATCTCGTCAATCTCTGCCTCAATATCTATCGTCAGCGTTGCCACCGGATGACCATCTTGCACCTGTTTGCCGATTTCTTCATTCATCCTTGCACAAAACAGATCAAAAAGTTCCCCGGACACAGACATGCCGGCGGCCATGGCATGTCCGCCATAACGAATCATTGTCTCCGCACACTTCTCCAGCGCGGCATGAAGGTTTACTCCTGGCACAGAGCGCCCTGACCCCTTGAACACCACCTTGCCTTGGAGATCCTTTTCCTGACCAAAAACAATAGTTGGAAGATGAAAGGCCTCTACCAGCCTTGAAGCAACAATCCCAATTACCCCATGATGAAAATCACCATTTAATATCAGACAGTTACTCTTCGCGCTCTTCTCATTCTGCAAGATAAGGGCACGTAAATAGACATCCTGACCAATCTTTTTTCTGCTATTATTTAAGGACAGAAGCTTCTGGGCAAGCGGCATGGCCTCATCCAGATTTTGACTCAGCAATAATTGAACCGCAAGACCAGCATCCGCTAGCCTTCCGGCGGCATTGATCATGGGTGCGAGGACAAACCCAATATCTTCTGAGCTGACAGCGCTGATCAAGTTTTTCTGGCTGGTGAGCAATCCACCTACTGCGAGCATCGCGTTGATTCCATGTCTTTTTTGCTGTTCAATCCTCTGCATCCCCTCTTTTACAAGGATCCTATTGACCTTCCCCAGGGGCACCATATCAGCGATTGTCCCAAGGGCCACCAGATCCAGCAACTTCCGAACATCCGGCTCAAGCCTTTTTTCGTTAAAATAACCCTTTTCCCGCAGGTGTTGACGGATCCCACAGGCAAGATAAAAGGCCACGCCAACGCCAGCCAGCTCTTCTGTGGGGAAGGTACAGGCAGATTGTTTTGGGTTCACTATGGCATCGGCCGTCGAAGAACCTTCCGGGGCCTCATGATGATCAGTCACAATGACCTGAAAGCCCATCTTTTGGGCAGCAATGATTTCCTCACTTGCCGATATGCCGCAATCAACAGTTATAAGCAGCGTTTTCTGCTCTGGTTTGCTGGGCGCCAAAGAGCGCAGGAGATCAATATGCAAACCATATCCATGCGTTATCCGGTTAGGAATTATATATGTCGCCTGGATGCCAAGTTCCTGAAAAAATGAAACAAAAAGCGCTGTTCCGGTGGTTCCGTCCACATCATAATCACCCCATATCAGGATTGGCGCTCCAGCAAGTACCGCCTGCCCGGCAAGGGCGGCAGCCTCCCTCATCCCACCCATTTCCTGGGGATGAGGGAGGTCCGCAAGCCGTGGCTCCAAAAACTCTTCTATCCTGGCCAGATCCTGTAAGCCGCGCTGGGCCAGGAGTTTGACGATAACTGGATGAAGGTTTCTCTTTTTTGCCAGTTGTTGCAACTCCTGGCTGGGAGCAGCTTGTGGTATCAGCCTCCATTCCACCTGTGGTTTTTTTTCTCGATCAAACATTAACTATTTCTTTTATCTTGTTGAAATAACGATTTATTAACCAATCACGATGACCGCCCTATCCATCCGGAGATTCTTTTCACAATTCCCTGATAATCCTGCACCTCAAACCATTCTAAAGCAGGATTGGCGGCGAACCAGGTGTATTGACGCTTAGCGTATCGCCTGGTATCCCTGGCAAGCAATCTCGCTGTTTCATCCATATCCCAAACTTTGTTCAGGTAACTACTCATGTGACGATAGCCAATTGCCTGCATCGATTTTAACTGAGGGCTGTACCCTCTGACAATCAAACCCTTTACCTCCTGCTCAAGACCACTGCCCAGCATCAGGCTGGTTCGCATATCAATCCTTCGGTACAAGAGTTTCCGATCACAGGTCAAGCCGATCTGCAGAATATTGGAAAAACGAGATGTTTTTTGTTGCTGGTGCAAGGCAATATGCTCTGACCAGGGCTTGCCGGTTGCCTGATAGATCTCCAGTGCTCGCAACAGACGATGGGTATCGTTTACATTAATTCTTTCCGCAGAACATCGATCACATAAAGACAATTCTTCATGCAATCTATCAGCACCAATAAGGACCAAGCGTTGCTGAAGTTGCTCTCGTATCTCTGGAAACTGTCCTATCCCGGCAGAAAGACCATCAATGAGTGCCCGCAGATACAACCCGGTTCCACCAGTAAGCAGCGGCACCCTGCCCCGGCCATGAATATCTTCAATAGCACGGACGGCGTCACGAACAAAACAGGCCGCATCATATTCCGCATCCGGTTCGACCACATCGATGAGATGATGCGGGATCCGTGCTCGCTCTTCAATGCTGACCTTGGCGGTGCCGATATCCATGAATCGATAGACCTGCATGGAATCAACACTGACTATTTCACAATTAAATTGCTCGGCAAGCAGCAGCGACAATTCAGTCTTGCCAATCGCCGTTGGCCCGACCAGCACCAACACTGGAGCATCTATTGTTCGTGACTGGCTCATTGGCTTACCGCAAAGGAAAACTGGGGAGCAAACTGGTTCATCCGGGAATGGCCGATACCAGGGACGGCAAGCAGATCTTCCGGTTTGGTAAAAAAACCTTTGCTGTCACGGGTCTTGACGATCTGCGCGGACAGCGCGGGGCCTATTCCCGATATGGTTGCCAGGAGTTCCTGATCTGCGAAATTAACAGGAATGGGTTGAAAGAGAAAGGGGGTCACGGCAGCAGATACCATCTGTGATTGTTCACCTGAACTCAAAACAACATCCTTGCCCATCACCATCTGCAGCGCCTTGCCGTTCCAGGATACCATCAAGGGCCTTTCAGGGCTCACCGAAAACCTTCCCTGAAAAAACAAAACCAGCATCCAGCACCAAAAGACGATGCCCAGGAAGAGAAGAATCTCCACCCGGGCATCGTTTTCAATATGTGGCGTCTGCTGTGATCCGGGACTGTTACTTTGCCTGCTTCTGCTCATCACGCATCAGCTTATAATTCATGGAATCAACAAGCGCCTGCCAGGATGCCTCAATAATATTCAAGGAAACCCCAACCGTCCCCCACTGTTCATGTTGATCTCGAGACTCAATAAGGACGCGGACCTTGGCCCCGGTTCCATGCTCTCCCGAGAGGACCCGCACCTTGTAATCGACCAGATCCACATCCTGCAGATTGGGATAAAAATGAATCAACGCCTTACGCAACGCCATATCCAGGGCATTGACCGGGCCATTGCCCATGGCGGCGGTATGCACCTCTTCGCCGCCAACCTCAAGGCGAATAGTGGCCTCGGTCTCAGGTGGCTGATCCATGGAACGCTTACTGTTAATGGCCCGGAACCCTTTCAGTTGGAAATAATTTCTCTGGGTGCCCAGCGCACGACGCATGAGGAGCTCGAAAGAGGCCTCGGCCCCTTCATATTGAAAGCCCTCATTCTCAAGCTCTTTCAATTCCCTAACGATTGCCGAGACGATCGGGCTGTCATCCTCAAGATTGATCCCGAATTTTTTGGCCTTGTGCAGGACGTTACTCTTCCCGGACTGATCAGAGATAAGGATGCGCCGGATATTGCCAACCTTTTCCGGCTCAATGTGTTCATAGGTCAGCGGGTTGCGCTTGACTGCCGAGACATGGATGCCGCCCTTGTGGGCAAAGGCGGAACGGCCCACGTAGGGTTGATATTTGTTCGATGGCAGATTGGCCAGTTCATCCACCAGCCTCGAGGTCTCGGTGAGCTTGCCGACCCTCCTGATGGCCTCACTGTCGCAGTCCATCTTCAGGGCCAGGGCGGGAATAATGGAGGTCAGATTGGCATTGCCACAACGCTCGCCATAGCCGTTTATTGTCCCCTGCACCTGACGGACGCCAAGGCTGAGTGCCAGCAACGAATTGGCAACCGCTGTCTCCGAATCATTATGGGCATGGATGCCAAGATCTACCTTGGCACCCCGTTCCTGAATAAAAAGCTGGACCCGCTCGATGATCGGCTGGACTTCCTGCGGCAACATGCCGCCGTTGGTGTCACAGAGGACCAGACAATCCGCACCGCCGTCAATGGCCTTGCCCAGGGTGGTCAGGGCATATTCGGAATTTTTCTTGAATCCGTCAAAAAAGTGCTCGGCATCATAAAAAAGGCTCTGCACATAGGGCCGCAGATAACGCAAAGATTCCTCGATAATCAGCAGGTTGTCTTCAAGCTTGATGCGCAGGGCGTCAAAGACATGGATGTCCCAGGATTTGCCAAAGATGGTAATGACGGGCGTCCTGGCCGCAATCAAGGCCTGGAGATTGGCGTCTTTTTCAACAGGATTGGCAAACATCCTGGTGGAACCAAATGCCGACAACCGGGCATGTTTCAGGGTCTGCCCATGCATGACCTTGAAGAACTCAACCGCCTGGGGATTAGAGCCCGGCCAGCCGCCTTCGATGAAATCAACACCCATTTCATCAAGCTGATGACTGATTCGCACCTTGTCATGCACCGACAGGTTGAAATTCTCGGCCTGGGTGCCATCTCTTAACGTGGTATCATAGATCTGTACGTGTCTGGACATACCATAATTTCCGGGTCAGAGGTTAATATTCAGGATCAACGATACATCACAACACTGCATCACAGCGAAGCTATTAAGCGCACATATTTATTTCTCTTCACTGGGAAGATTGGTCTTATCAAGCTCAAAGGCGTCATGCAGGGCCCTAACCGCAAGCTCGGTGTACTTCTCTTCAATGACGCAGGAGACCTTGATCTCCGAAGTGGAGATCATGGATATATTGATCCCTTCCTTGGCCAGGACGCTGAACATGGTGGAGGCAATGCCGGAATGATTGCGCATCCCGACGCCAACGACGGATATCTTGGCAATATTGGTATCCCCTTGCACGTTTTCGGCCCCGATCTTTTTGATAAGCTCCTGCAGCAGCTTGAGGGTGCGTTCATAATCGGTGCGCACAACCGTAAAAGTCATATCAGCCTTACCCCGTCCTGCATCCTGATTCTGGATGATCATATCAACGATAATATTCTCGTCAGAAATCGGGGTAAAAATTTTGGCAGCGATACCTGGCTGATTCGGCACCCCTGAGACCGTGATCCTGGCCTCGTTTTTATTATAGGTAACACCAGAGACGATCAATCCTTCCATTTGTTTATCCTCCTCAATAACCCAGGTGCCTTCAGTCTCAGTGAACGTAGAGCGAACATGGATTGGAACTTTATAACGTTTTGCTAAAGTCACAGACCGGATATCAAGGACCTTGGCCCCCAGACTGGCAAGCTCCAGCATTTCATCGTAGGAGATCCGGTCAATCTTTCTGGCCTTGGCGCAGATATTCGGATCCGTGGTATAAACACCCTCAACATCGGTAAAGATCTCACAGGAATCAGCCTTCAAGGCCGCGGCCAGGGCGACGGCGGTGGTATCAGAGCCTCCTCGTCCCAGCGTGGTGATATCGCCTTTTTCGTTGACACCCTGGAAGCCGGCAATGACAACCACCCTGCCCTGATTCAGCTCGGCCAGGATCTTTTCCGAATCAATGGACTCGATCCGGGCCTTGGTGTGCACTGAATCGGTGTTGATCTTCACCTGATCACCGAGGAAAGATACGGCATCCCCTCCGGCCTGTTTCACGGCCATGGCAAACAAGGAAACAGTCACCTGCTCGCCGGTTGACAGCAGCATGTCCATCTCACGGGTATCGGGCAGCTCCTGCATCTAG
>CAITDH010000225.1 GCA_903891045.1 uncultured Desulfobulbaceae bacterium
AATCAAGGTGGGAATGGCGCGAATGCCAAATTGTCCCGGGGTGACCGGGTTATCGTCAACATTCATCTTGAGGATAGTTACTTTGCCCTTATATTCCTCGGCCAGATCTTCAATGACGGGGCCAATTGCCTTGCAGGGGCCACACCATGGGGCCCAGAAATCAATAAGGCATGGTACGCTTGCAGAAACTGTTGTCTTGAAATTGGCATCATTGATTGCCTGAACTTTGTCACTTGCCATAGTTTGTCTCCATTATTGATTATTCTGTCTTATGAGTATTTATGAATTAAAAACATGTCCACAATGTACCTTCTGGGGTTTGGCATGACAAGTAAAAATTTCAGTCTTGTAGTAGTAAGTAAAACGTTTGAATGTGTAGCATAGGACGCATGAGATCTGTTCAATTTATAGGTGAGTTTATGGGGATTTTACAGTATCGGGGCAGGATTACAGTTTTTGCGAGTAAAATGTCAAGATTACACCTGGAGTCAATGGTTGTTGGCACATATTAGAGTACGCTTATTGACAGATGAGGTCAGGGGCGTTAAATTATAGCTTCTCTTTGAGTACAGAGAAACAGGAAGATACGCTTCAGGCGGGAATGTTTTGAGTTGATTGGGTCTGTGGCGGGAAAGAGTATATTTGTCAGAGATGGAGTAGAAAAATGCCAGTTTATGAGTATGAATGTGATACCTGTCGGAAGGTGTTTGAGGTGCAGCAACGGATGGCGGATGCGCCGTTGAGCAGTTGTCCTGAATGTGAAGGATCGGTTAAAAAAGTGATGTCCATGAGCTCTTTTCAGCTCAAGGGTGGTGGCTGGTACGCGGATGGCTACGCCAGTACCCAGAAAGGGGTTGGCTCCAGCGCTGCGGCTACAACGCCGCCGCCCTGTTCCTCTGGTGGGTGTGCCAAGTGTCCGGCTGCGGCCAGTTGATCGGGTTTTTGGCTTTTTTTATATTTTTTGTGGTGTCAGGCGGTTGCTGATTTTTCGGCAACCGCCTATTTCATTATGGCCATGGCATCGCCATAGGAATAAAAGCGATAGCCCCGGGTGATTGCCTCCTGGTAGCAGTCCAGCAGCCTTTCCCGACCGCAGAGGGCAGAGACCAGAAAGAGCAGCGATGACTGGGGCAGGTGAAAGTTGGTGATCAGGTTGTCAATCACCTTGAAGCGGTAGCCCGGCACGATATAGAGGTCGCACCAACCATCTGTTGGCTGGACCTGTCCCTCCTGATTTCCTGCAAATTCAAGGGCCCGCACGGTGGTTGTGCCCACGGCCCAGATCTTCCCCCCCCCTTGTCGAGCCCTGTTGATTTCTTCAGCATTTTCTTTGGAGATATGGACATACTCTTGATGGATCGTGTGGTCCCGGATGGCCTCGGTTCGCACCGGGGCGAAGGTTCCGTATCCCACATGCAGAGTAATTCTGGCAATTGACACGCCTTTTTCCCTGATTTTTTCCAGCAATGTTTCCGAGAAATGGAGGCCGGCCGTGGGCGCGGCCACGGCCCCTGGCTGGTCGGCATAGACGGTCTGATAGCGGTTACTGTCTTCGGCGGTACTGCCGTTGGTTCTTGCGATATATGGGGGAAGCGGGATCTGGCCGTGATCTTTGAGGATCTCGGTCAACTCCTTTTGCCGGTCGTAATGGAGCGCGATGCTGACCCTGCCTTCGCCCAGTTGTTCCAGGATGGTGCAGGAAAGGTCGTCGTTGATGGTGATGGTTGATCCTGGGCGAGGCCGTTTCGAGCTTTTTATCAGGGCTGTGGCAACGGCAGTTGCGGAGGCGGTCAAGGACGGCCTAATGTCGCGGGAGCCAGGGATGGCGGGAGCGGTGACGGCACTCTTCTCTGTGTCTTCAAGCAGCAGGGGATAGGACAGAAGAAAAACTTCTGCCTTGCCGCCGGTGTCTTTCTGGCCCAGTAGTCGTGCGGGAAAGACCTTGGTGTCATTGATGACCAGCAGGTCGCCTGGCTGCAGCAGATCGACAATATCGGTGAAGGTTCGATGCTCTCTTTTATCTACCTGGCGGTGCAGGACAAAGAGCCTTGAGTCTTCCCGTTTGTCCGCTGGATGCTGGGCGATATTTTCTGGCGGCAGGGGATAGTCGTATGCGGTGAGCGTGAAATCCTGTTGCATGGTTGTTCTGTTTTACAGTAAAAGAGATGAATGTTGCCTTTTCGTCGTGAGTCTTCAGCCTTCAAACCTTGAACTACCTACCATGATCCTTGCTGTAGCCGCAACTGAATTTGAGATGAAACCCCTTGCGCAATTCCTGGCGATGGACAGGGGGCTCTCTTGCCAGGAAGGCCGGGCGCTTCCCTGTTGCACCCTGATTGCCGGGGTCGGGCCGGTGGAGACGACTCTGCGTCTGACCCGTTACCTGGAAAGACGAAATCCGCAGATTGATAAGGTGTTGAACTTCGGAGTGGCCGGGGCCTATGTCTGTGAATCGTTGCCATGGGGCAATGGCGCGCTGCTTGATCTGTGTCTGGCCGAGCAGGAGAGCCTGGGAGATTTCGGGATCTGTTTTGCTGATCATTTTGAGGCGCTTGATGAGAAATTGGGTGGCAGTACGGTCTTTCCCCTAGATTCGTCCATGCTGCGCCAGGCCCGGGAAATTCTGGATTGTCACAACATGGCCTATCGGTGCGGCAATTTTGTGACCGTCTCGGCTGTCAGCGCCACCAGGCAGCGGGGGGCGATGCTGGCCGCCAGATTTCAGGGCCTGTGTGAGAATATGGAGGGGGCGGCGGTGGCCAGGGTCTGTGCCGAGTTTTCCCTGCCACTGCTGGAGGTGCGCGCGGTCTCAAACCTGGTGGAAGATCGGGATCTGAGCCGCTGGCGAATGGCGAATGCCTGTGCCAGGGCGGCTGAAGCGGCAGCGCTGCTGATCAGAGAGATGGAGGAGTCGTGACAAAACCGTTAACAAAGTCAATAAGCATCGGCTACTCACCCTGTCCCAATGATACCTTTATCTTCTATGGACTGACGCATGGCAAGATTGATCTGCCTGGAACGAAACTGGCAGCTCCGGTGCTGGAAGACGTGGAGACCCTCAATGGCTGGGCTCTGGAGCATAGGCTGGATGTGACCAAGCTCTCTTTCCATGCCCTTGGCCATGTGCTTGATGAATACTGCGTCTTGTCATCGGGTAGCGCCCTGGGCCGTGGGTGCG
This sequence comes from uncultured Desulfobulbaceae bacterium, assembly GCA_903891045.1. Lineage (GTDB taxonomy): Bacteria > Desulfobacterota > Desulfobulbia > Desulfobulbales > Desulfocapsaceae > UBA2270. The sequence goes on from CAITDH010000225.1 coordinate 3,179, forward strand.
GGCCGTTGCTGGTGGCGCGAAGCCCCCTTGATCTGGGCAATCCTGAGCGTTATAGAATTGCCATCCCCGGACGCCTGACCACTGCGGCCCTTCTGTTCCGTCTCTTTTTGCCAGGGTGTACGGAGCTGGCGGAGATGCGTTTTGATACCATCATGGCGGCGGTGCAGCAGGGACAAGTGGATGCCGGGGTCATTATCCATGAGAGCCGGTTCACCTATCAGCAGGAGGGCTTGGTCTGCCTCCAGGATCTTGGTCAGTGGTGGGAACAGGACACTGGGTATCCCATCCCCCTTGGCTGTATCGCCGCCAGGCGCTCGCTTGGCCGGGAACGGATTGCAGCCATCGATCAGGCGATCCTGGCTTCCATTGACTGGGCCTTTGCCCATCCTGAGCAGTGTTTGCCTTATATCAGAGAGCATGCCCAGGAGCTGGAGGAGCGGGTCGTTCAGGATCATATCGGCCTGTATGTCAATGATTTCTCCCGCGAGCTTGGGCCTGCGGGGATGGCTGCCATTGCTGCTTTTTTGCAGCGGGGAAGAGCTGCGGGCATCCTGCCCCGCTCCAGTCGCGACTTGGGGCCAGAGTGAGAGGGGAAGATCAATCATGAAACAGCAATCTTTTCAGCAGAAGGATAGTCCCATGCCAGCGCTGCCCGCAACAAGGCTGCCGATCCTTGGGATCTGCGGCCTCTCGGGAGCAGGGAAGACTACGCTCATTGAGGCCCTATTGCCGGAACTGGTGCAACGCGGGCTGCGGGTGGCTGTGGTCAAACATGACTGCCGGAATCTGGTGGTGGATATTCCCGGTAAGGATAGCGATCGTTTGTTTCGGGTGGGCGCGGATGTCTTTCTTCTGGGCGAGGAGGAGTTTGTTCGCCTGCATGGGGATGGCGGGGCCAGTTTCGGCTTTCAGCTCAGTCAGCTTGCCCGCCGTTATGATCTGGTGCTTGTTGAGGGGCATGGGCAGACACCCGTGCCGAAGGTCTGGCTTCTGGCTGATGATGGGGGGATGCCGTCTGCGGACGCAGAGGCAGTGCTCAAGGTCTTCCCGCGAGTTGAGGCGCGGGCGGCGCAGGTCCTTGACTTTCTTCTGCAATGGCTACAGGAGGTCTGGCATCAGACGCCGGTCTGGGCCTGTGTCTTGATTGGTGGCCGCAGTTCCCGGATGGGACGGCCCAAGCATCTGCTTGAGAAGGAAGAAGCAACTGCCGGTTTCACCTGGCTGGAACATACGGTCGGCCTGCTGCAACCCCTGATTGGTGATCATATTGCCCTTTCGGGCGCAGGGCTTACGCCGGAATCGCTGGCCCATCTTCCCCGGCTTCCCGATATTCCGGAGGCTCGCGGCCCTCTAACCGGTATCCTTGCGGCTATGCGCTGGCAACCTGCGGTTTCCTGGCTGCTCATTGCCTGTGATATGCCGGATATCACCTCGGAGGCCCTGGCCTGGTTGCTTGCACAGCGTCAGCCGGGATATTGGGGAACGGTGCCTCGTCTTCAGGAAGACGGGTACGTGGAGCCGTTGTTGGCTCATTATGATTATCGCTGCGGCCCTCTTTTTGAAGAACTCCTGGCCTCTGGTTCTTTGCGGATTGGCCAAATCGCCAGACAAGGTAAGGTTGACACCCCCCTTGTTCCCTTGCAGATCAGATCTTCCTGGCATAACATCAATACCCCCCAGGAGCTGGCCAAATCTCGACAGGCCAGACCTGTTTGAGACGGCCAGTCTTCTTTTTTAATTGAATGAGTGGACGCGAATTCGGACAATGTGCGGGATGGTGTGAAGATCATAAAGGCGGCAGGCTGCTTAAGGAGCCTGCCGCCTTTATGCGTTGCTTGGGAAAACTCTATCAGAAGGCCATGGAGACAGTAACGCCGCCATAAATGAAGTTGTTATCGCCGCTTCCCCCGCCGTTAAGACTTCTGATCTCAATCAAATCTGCGGACTTGCCTGATAGCGGGAACGAATAGTTCAATACCGGAGTAACCGTAATATACTCATTTACCGGGATGGGAACCGAAACTGACAACAGTCCATCATGGAATCCGTTGAAGGATTTATCGGTGGAGGTCCAGTTGCTTGCGTTGACCTCGGCATAGGAACTTGCATCTGCGGCATCCAGATAACCGACTTGAGCACCCAGGCTAATCCCAATTTTTTCTGTGATTGGAATGCTATGCGATACCCCGAGGGTCATGTACCATCCGGCCAGGTTGTCATAATCTCTGTAGATACTCAGGGTCGGGGTCAGCAGGGTGTGCCACGCCGCGCGGGCAAAGACTTCCTGGGTGTCTTGAAGACCATCAAAAGCATAATAGATATAACCGACGGTCATGCCGACTGGTCCCATGGTCCAGTCGTAGGCCAGGGTGAAATCGGTTTCATTCCAGAAGTTTGTGCCGGAATTTGGCCCAGATCCATAATAATCGGTATCGAGATTACCCCAGACATTGGCGGAAAATCCTTTATAGGCGACTGTCATCGACGGCTCCAGAACCATGCTGTCCCTGGTGACCTCAAAGCCCCGCCAGACGTACTTGCTCAGGGCGGCAACCGCCAGGTTTGCTGTGGGTTTGTCCTCTTCCGCCCTGGCAGCACTACTGAACTGCAGGCAGCACATGGCCCCTAAAACGGCTATACTGATTTTTTTTCTCGTTTCCATTCTTTTCTCCTTTTTTAGTAGATGTTGTCCGGGGCCGAGCCAACTGCTCCGGATTAGCTGTGGATTGCTAACCTTATAGAGCATGAAACATGCCAATATTGAGCAATGATAGCAACCTGTTTGATATGTATAATTATATTAACATGTTGTGTTGTCGGTGCGTGCTCGTGCTGGGTGATGTTGTTGTGTTTCTATGCTACAATTTTGTAATTATTTTTATATTGTTAAGCAAAAATGTGTGATATTTGTTGGGCCGTTGCTCCAGCATTTTGATCTTAAACATAACGGAAAGTGCCTCTATAGGAAACTCAGCTATCACCTTCCTGGACTCCCAGCTATGCGGGAG
>CAITDH010000226.1 GCA_903891045.1 uncultured Desulfobulbaceae bacterium
ACTCTTGCCGAGCGCGCAACCAAGGTGGATGAAAAATCCTACAAGGAAAAATATACCGGAGTCATCCGGGAGACCGTTCTTGGTAATGGCGATCATACCATCACCGTCGGTGGCGCTGCTTCCATGCCGTTCCATCTCTTTGAAGGCAAGCAACCCCATAAGTCCCTGATTGCCATGGATGTCCTTGACTCAAGGCCTGAAGACTGGCCTGAGACCCTGTCCCGCCACTTCACCGATGTCATGGACAATCCGGTTGCCTGGGCCCAGAAGTGTATCAAGGTGTATGGCGCCGAGGCCATCAATATATCTTTGGTCTCCACCGATCCTAACGGCATGAATCGTTCAGCGGCTGATGCGGCCAAGATTGCCGCCCAGGTCATTGAGGCGGTTGAAGTGCCGATCATCATCTGGGGATGTGGCAATAATGAGAAGGATACTGAAACCCTGCGGGATCTGACCTCCGTTATCGGCAACAAGAAAGTCTGTCTCGCCCCGCTTGAGGACGCCAATTATCGCACCATTGGCGCCACGGCCATGGCCTTTCAGCATGCCATTGTCGCGGCCTCGCCCATTGACGTCAACCTGGCCAAACAGTTGAATATTCTGCTCCAGAACTTGGGTGTTTCGCTCGATACGGTGCTGATGGATCCATCTGTGGGTGCCCTTGGCTATGGTATTGAGTACACCTATTCAGTCATGGAGCGTATCCGTATGGCCGCTCTCATTCAGCAGGATGAAAAACTGCAGGTTCCCATTATCTGTAATCTTGGTCGTGAGGTGTGGAAGGCCAAAGAGACCAAACTGCCTACTGATACCATGATTGGTGATCAGGAGAAGCGGGGGATCATGATGGAGGCACTGACGGCAAGCTGTATGCTGCTGGCTGGTGGTGAGGTCTTGATCATGCGTCATCCCAAAGCGGTGGCCATGACCAAGGCATTGATCAATGGTTTGATGGGCTGATTTCAGGAAATAGTCATATAATTAAGGGAGTTTAGATTATGTCGAAGATCATCTGTTCCGCTGCCATCCGTGGCGCCCGGAAAATTATAGATATGGCCGAGGAGAGTTATGAGGAGGCGCTGAAGAAATATGGCGCTGATCATGAGGTCTCCTTTCCCAATACCGCCTATTATCTGCCAGTTATCTACAGTATGCTGGGTGCGAAGGTGGAAAAACTGGGGGATATGAAGGATATCTTTCAGGAATGCCACAAACTGATGCCGCCGGTGGTGACTTCGGATATCTGGCTGCCCTATCTGGCGCCGGCACTCGATGCCGGTATGGCCACCTTTTTTGCCGAGGAGATGTACGAGGCCGTTCGTTATCTGAATACGCCTAATTTTTACACCAAGACCGAGGACCCAACCGCTGATAACATCTGGCTGGGTGCGGCCGACGATGTCATCTTCCGGAAACGCGGGGTTGAGTTTGTTGACGGCACGGCCCCAGGCTTTGCCGCAATCATGGGCACCCCGGCCGATAAGGAAGTGGCCTCCAGGATTGCCCTCGAACTGCAGGAAAAGAATCTCTATATCTTCATGCATGATCAGACGGGTGGTCTGACGATGCCTGATCTGCTGGTGCAGAACAATGTCCAGGTGGGCTGGAATACGCGTCTGGTTCCTTTTGGTCAGAGCTATACCACAGCGGTCTTCGCCATTGGTTTTGCCTGCCGCGTGGCCATGGCCTTCGGCGGGATCAAGCCTGGTGATTACAAGGGCAATCTGCTTTACAATAAGGACCGGACCTTTGCCTTTGTCATGGCCTTTGGCCCGGTCAGTGACGAGTGGTATGCCAATGCCGCCGGCGCCATCAACTGGGGCTTCCCAACCATCTCTGATTACGATATCCCCGAGGTGCTGCCCACCGGAATCTGTACCTACGAACACGTGGTCTCCAATGTCCCCCACAGCGAGATTGTGCAGAAGGCCATTGAGGTACGCGGCCTGAAGGTGAATATCACCAAGATCGATATTCCCCTGGCCTTTGGACCGGCCTTCGAGGGTGAGCGGGTGCGTAAGGATGAGCTGTTCATGGAGTGCGGCGGCGGTCGGACACCTGGTGTTGAGGTGCTGATATCCAAATCCATGGATGAGATAGAGGATGGTCTGGTCACCCTCGAAGGCCCTGATATCTGTGATATCCAGCAGGGCCAGAATCTGCCCCTGGGCATCCTGGTCGAGGTGGCCGGCCGGCAGATGCAGTCTGACTTTGAGCCTATCCTCGAGCGCCAGTTCCATCACCTGACCAACTATATCCAGGGCATCATGCACATGGGCCAGCGGAATATCATGTGGGTGCGGATCGGCAAGGCGGCGGTTGAAAAGGGATTCTCCTTCAAACACATCGGTGTGGTCCTGCATGGCAAGCTGCATCAGGAGTTCGGCGCCATCGTCGACAAGATCCAGGTGAAGCTCTTTACCGTTGAGGAAAAGGTGCGGGAGGTTATGGCCCTGGCCACCTCTGTCTACACCGAGCGTGATCTCCGTCTGGGCGCCATGACCGATGAGACCGAGGATGTGTTCTACTCCTGTACCCTCTGTCAGTCTTTTGCCCCCAGCCATGTCTGTGTCATCACCCCTGAGCGCATCGGGATGTGCGGCGCCTATAACTGGCTTGATGGCAAGGCCTCCTATCAGATCAACCCCACCGGCCCCAACCAGCCCATCGAGAAGGGCGAATGCACTGATCCTGATAACGGCTATTATGCCGGAATCAACGAGTTTGTGAATCAGGCCTCTCGGGGTGCGGTTCCAGAGGTGAGCTGTTATTCCCTGATGAACAACCCGATGACTGCCTGCGGCTGTTTTGAGGCCATTGCCGCCATGCTGCCCACCTGTAACGGGATTATGGTGGTTAACCGGGATTTTGTGGGAATGACTCCATCAGGGATGAAGTTTACCAGTCTGGCCGGTATGGCCGGTGGCGGTAATCAGACTCCCGGTTTCATGGGGGTCAGCAAGCATTATATGACCAGTAACAAGCTGTTTAAAGCCGAGGGTGGTCTCAAGCGGGTGGTGTGGATGCCCAAGATGATGAAGGATGAGATCAGTGAAAAGCTGAAAGAGGTCTGTAAGAATCTCGGCATGCCTGAGCTGTATGACATGATTGCCACTGAAGAACAGGGAACCACGGAAGAGGATATCTACAAATTCCTCAAGGAAAAAGGACATCCGGCGCTGGAGATGGAATCGGCTGTTTAGGTGCCGTTACTCAGCAAGCAAGGTCTTTTTCTTGCTTGCTGAGTCTACGGCACCTTATGCCACTCAAAGAAACAGCCAATCTTTTCCGGCTGTTTCTTTGAGTGGCGCCTGGCAGATAACATTTACGGCCCAATTACTGAATTTTTATTAGTGAGCTGCGAGCATATTTCGCGGCACAGCTCACGATGACACATTTTTTGTAGATACAACTGGAGGATATCATCATGGCTTTAACCGGCATTCAAATTCTCAAGATGCTGCCTAAAAAGAATTGCGGCGAGTGTAGCATCCCCACCTGTCTGGCATTTGCCATGAAGGTTGCGGCTGGTCAGGTGGAAATTGATACCTGCCCCTACGTCAGTGACGAGGCGAAGGCCACCATTGGTGAGGCGTCTGCTCCACCTATCCGTACCTTGAAGCTGGGGAATGGTGACAATGCCTTTACCGCAGGTGGTGAGACCTGCATGTACAGGCATGAAAAACGATTCGTCAACCCTACCGGTATTGCCGTGCTGGTGACAACCGATATGGATGAGGCTGCTGTCAGCGGCCGGATCGACCGTTTTAATACCCTGGTCTATGAGCGTGTTGGCGTGATCATGAAGGCTGAACTCATCGCGGTCAAGGACAGCAAAAATGATGAGGCCTCCTTTACCGCCCTGGTGCAGAAGGTGCTGGATGGTTCAGCTCGTGCCGCACTCATCCTGATCAGTGACACCCCGGCCCATCTGGCTGCGGCTGCCAAGGTCTGCGGGGCCCGTATTCCGCTTCTTTACGGCGCCACTGCTGATAATGCCGCTGCCATGGCCCAGGTGGCCAAGGATTGCTCGGCGCCTTTGGCAGTCAAGGGGTCAAACCTGGATAACTGTGTCGATGTGACCAATACCTTGCTCGCCGCTGGACTCAAGGATCTGGCCATTGATACCGGTGCCCGGACCCTGCGCGCCGCCTTTGAAGATAATGTCGTGGCCCGACGGTCTGCGGTCAAGGCCAAGTTCAAGCCCTTGGGCTTTCCGACCCTGACCTTCCCCTGCGAAATGAGTGATGATCCGATGATGGAGGCAATGATCGCCTCGATTATGATTGCCAAATATGCGGGAATCATTGTCCTCTCTGATCTGCAGGGGGATATCCTCTTTCCGCTGCTGTTGGAGCGGATGAACATTTTTACCGATCCGCAGCGGCCAATGGTGGTGACCGAAGATGTCTATCCGCTGACCGGTCCTGGAGAGGATTCGCCGGTGGTCATTACCTGCAACTTCTCCCTCACCTATTTTATTGTGTCAGGCGAGATCGAGGGTTCCAAGGTGCCGACCTGGCTGCTTATTAAAGACACCGAGGGCCTTTCCGTCCTCACTGCCTGGGCCGCCGGCAAATTCGGCGCCGACATGATCGCCCAGTTTGTGAAGAAGAGTGGGATTGAGGACAAGGTGAAGCATCGTGATCTGATTATCCCCGGCTATCTGGCCTCCCTCAAGGGTGAGCTGGAAGAGGAGCTTCCGGCCTGGAATATTATTATCGGGCCAAGAGAGGCAGGGCATCTGCCCGTCTTCTTGAAGGAATGGAAACCATCGAAGCCGCTGTAATCAAATCCTTATGCCATTCACATGATATGAACGGCATAAGGAGCCGTAACGAAATGGTTAAATTAATAATGGCTATTTCGTGACGGCTCCTAAATAAAGTTTTGTTTTTGGAAGCAATCTTGAAACGTTAACTTTCACCGCTGAACACGCGTATGACGACTGTAACACTTACCATTAATGGCGCCGAGATCGTGGCTGAGGCTGGCCTCACCATCCTTGAGGTTGCCAGACGAGCGGAGATCAATATTCCGACCTTGTGTCATGTGCCGGGAAAACCTGCCGAGACACCCTGCCAGATGTGTGTGGTCGAGATCGAAGGACAGGAAGGGCTGGTTTGCTCCTGTGTTGGTCTGGCCCAGGACGGGATGGTTATTGCTACGGAGTCTGCCAAGGTCGTTGCCCATCGTCTGGAGCGTTTGTCCATCCTGGCCGAGACCCATTTTGGTGATTGCAAGGCCCCCTGTAATTTGACCTGTCCCGGACAGATCAATGTCCAGGGCTATATTGCCCATGTTGCCAAGGGCCAGTATGAAGAGGCCCTGCGTCTGGTCATGGAACGCAACCCGCTCCCTTTTTCCGTGGGTCGGGTCTGTCCTCGTTTCTGTGAAACCCGCTGTCGTCGTATCCTTGTTGATGAACCTGTCTCCATTAATCATTTGAAGCGCTTTGTGGCTGACTGGTGCATGCGTCATGAGATTGATCTGAATATCACTAAAGATGCCCCCACGGGAAAACGGATTGCGGTGATTGGTGGCGGACCCTCCGGCCTGACTGCCGCTCATTTCCTGACGCGGAAAGGGCACGATGTGACTATTTTTGAATCCTCACCCATGCTGGGCGGGGCTCTGCGTTATGGATTTCTGGAGTATCGAATCCCTCGTGATGTCTTGAATTACGAGATCAATACCATCCTGCGGCTGGGCGTTTCGGTCAAACTCAGTCAAAAATGGGGCAAGGATTTTACCCTGCAGTCTCTGAAGGATCAGGGCTATGCCGCTATTTATCTTGCCACCGGGGCAGGTGTGGATGTTCCTTTGGAGATTCCGGGCGTGGTCAATCCGCACACCTATTCGGCGATGAAGTATCTGCGCCGGGTTGCGGAAGGGAAGAGACCTGACATGGGACGCCGCGCGGCGGTGATTGGCGGCAATAATATCGCCATGGAAGTGGCGCGCACTCTCATCCGTCAGGGGGTGGCGGAGGTGACGGTAATTTATCCGCGTTCCCGAACTGAGATGCCGGCCCATCAGCGTAATATCCGGGAGGCAGAAAAAGAAGGAGTTCAGTTTCTGCTTATGGCCTCGCCGGTCGAGATCTCTGATTCTACGGAGCAAGGTTCCCGGCTGAAACTGGAGTTGATCCGCATGAAGCTGGGTGAGCCCGATGCCAAGGGCGTCAGACAGCCGGAACCCATTGCCGGTTCGACCAATTCCCTGCAGGTGGATTCCATCGTCTCCTCCCTTGGTCAGACTGCTGTTGCTGATAAATTCAGCGGCGGCGCCCTGGAAAAGTCCATTGCCATTTCCCCCAACAAGACCCTGGATGCCAATGTCCGCTCCTCCCAGATCAATATTGAAGGGGTTTTTGCCGGCGGCGATGCGGTCAGCGGGCCGAGATCGGTGATTCAGGCCGTTGTTGCTGCCCGTCGCGCTGCCGATAATATCCATGCCTATGTCATGGGTACGGCCAAGGAAGAGGCGGATAGCCGGTTTAACTTCACCCGCGGCAAGGGCTTTGATGATGTTGATCTGAAGAATTTTGACGGTGTCAAAGTCAAGCTCCGGGAAAAGATGCCCACCCGGCCGCCTGAGATCTGCAGTCAGGATTTTGATGAGGTGAAACTGGGATTTTCCGAGAAGATGGCCAGGCATGAGGCCGAGCGCTGTCTCTCCTGCGGCTGTACCGCCTATGATCGCTGTAATCTTAAGGATCTGTCCATTGAATACAATCTGAACATCAACAAGACCGGCATGGGGACCACCCCTGTCTATGCCAAGGACTCTTCGCATCCGGCCATTATTGTTGATAAAAATAAATGTATCTTCTGTGGGCGTTGTGAACGGTCCTGTGAGTATGATGCACTCGAGCTTGGCGCCGAGACTTTTGATGACAAAGGGCGACCTGTGGGGTTGTTCCTGCGTTTCAAGGACAACTGCGTTTCCTGCGGCAAGTGTGTGGATAACTGTTCCACTGGGGCCCTAAACAAGAAGGCCCAGACCATTCCTCTGCACAGTGAACCGGTGAAAGAGGTGCGCAGCACTTGCCCCTATTGCGGGGCGGGATGTCAGATTATCCTTCGGGTCAAGGGCGCAACCATCATTGAGGTTACCGCCGATCCCGAGCAGGCGCCAAATTATGGGGCCTTGTGTGTCAAAGGCCGTTTTGGTCATGATTTTATTCAACACAAAGACCGGTTGACCAAGCCCCTGATCCGCAAGAACGGGATGCTGGTTGAGACCAGTTGGGATGAGGCCCTTGATTACACGGCCAAGAAACTCTTTGATCTCAAAGCCATGTATGGGCCGGATTCCATTGCCGGCTTCAGTTGCGCCCGGGCCACCAATGAGGAAAACTTCCTCATGCAGAAGTTCATGCGTACCTCGATCGGCACCAATAATATTGATCATTGCGCCCGTCTCTGACACGCTCCCACTGTGGCCAGTCTGGCCCTTTCATTTGGTAGCGGCGCGATGACCAACTCCATCGCTGATGTCAAGGAATCGGATGTTATCATGGTAATCGGCTCCAATGCCGACACCAGTCATCCCACTATTGGCCTGCGGATTCACCAGGCCAAGACGAATGGAGCAAAATTGCTGGTGGTTGATCCCCGGCGTACCGGTTTTGCCGATGAGGCGGATCTCTGGCTGCGGCCCAATCCCGGCAGCGATGTTGCCCTGTTCAACGGCATGGTGCATGTGATCCTCGAAGAGGGGATCTGGGACAAGAAGTTTGTGGAAGAGCGCACTGAGAACTTCGAGGAATTGGAGATTGTCACCGCCAAGTATACCCCGGCCTATGTCGAACAGATCACCGGTATTGCGGAAGAGCAGCTCCGTGCCGCGGCCCGCCTCTATGCCTCACCCGGTAAAAAATGCGCCATTTTCTATGGGATGGGTCTTGCCCATCATGCCACCGGCACGGATAACGTCAAGTCCATTGCCAATCTGGCTATGCTCTGCGGCAAACTCGGCGTTGCCGGCGGCGGGGTGAATCCCCTGCGCGGCCAGAACAATGTCCAGGGGGCTTGTGATATGGGCGCTTTGTTTAATACCCTGCCTGGATATGCAGGGCTGGAGAACAACGATGCCTTTGATCGTTATGAGAAGATGTGGGAGGTAAAGCTGCCCCGTCGTAAGGGCAAGGCGGCCACCGAGGTCTGGGATGCCATTCTTGAGGGTGATATCAAAGGTATCTATGTCTTCGGTGAGGATCCGGTGCTGGCAGATCCCAATGCCCATCATGCGGTAGCCGCCCTGGAGAAGCTCGATTTTCTCATCGTCCAGGATATCTTTCTTACCGATACCGCAAAGATGGCCGATATCGTTTTTCCGGCTGCCTGTTATGCGGAAAAAGACGGTACCTTTACCTGCACCGAGCGTCGGGTACAGCGGGTTCGCAAGGCGGTGGAACCACCCGGCGAGGCCAAGGCTGACTGGGAGATCTTCTGTGAGCTGTCCCATCGCATGGGATATGATATGCCCTACTCGAACCCGGAAGAGATCTTTAACGAGGTGACGCAGCTTATGCCTCAATATGCCGGGATCACCTATGAGCGCATTGAAAAGGTAGGGCTGCAATGGCCGGTTCCTAACGAGGACCATCCGGGAACACCTGTGCTCCATATCGGCAGATTCACCCAAGGGAAGGGGTTATTTATCCCTGAGGATTATACGCCGCCGACCGAGATGCCCGATCCCGAGTATCCGCTGATCCTGACCACCATCAGGGAGACGGCCCAGTACAATTTTGGTTCCATGACCCGGAAGACGCCGGAGATTGAGGCCCTGTGTCCTGAGGCCTTTGCTGAGATCAATCCTGCGGATGCTGTCCGCCTCGGTATCGCTGATCTGGATACTGTTGAGATCAGTTCCAGGCGGGGGACTGTGCAGTTGCGCGCCAGGATAACCGATCGTTCGCAGCTTGGCACCATTGCTATTCCGTATCACTTTGCAGAAGTTCCTGTGAATAACCTGACCTTAAACAGTCTTGACCGGCTTTCGCGCAGTCCCCAGTACAAGATCTGCGCGATTAAGGTCTCTAAAATTGAAGCATAATATAAGGGAATCTTAAAAGAAACCCAACGATCATTTTTCAGGAGTAACACTATGGGTAAAGCAATGAATCACCGGGAAGGATCGGTGATGATTCTGGGCGGGGGAATCGCCGGAATACAGGCCGCGCTTGATCTGACTGAGCTTGGTTTTTATGTCTATCTGGTTGAGAAGTCACCGGCGGTTGGCGGGGTCATGGCCCAGCTTGACAAGACCTTTCCGACCAATGACTGTTCCCTCTGAATCCTGGCACCAAAGCTGGTAGAGGCCGGTCGGTCTCCCAATATTGAAATGTTGACCAATGCTGATTTTCTGGCATTGGAAGGAACAGCAGGAAATTTCACCGCCACGATCAATCTGCGGCCGCGCTATATCGATGCCGATGCCTGTACTGCCTGCGGGCTCTGTACCCAGTACTGCCCCAAGCATCATGTGGACCCTTATAACGAAGGACTGGCCATTACCCGACCCATCCATATTGATTATGCCCAGGCAGTACCTGCCACCTATTACATCGATCCGAGTTCCTGTCTCTTTTTACAGCATGAGACCTGTCAGATCTGTGTGCCGGTCTGTCAGAGCCATGCTATTAATTTTAAGCAGCAGCCGGAAGAGCGGAAGCTGCATGTGGGGGCAGTGATCCTGTCGCCCGGTTTTGGCAAGATTGCTCCCGAGACCCTGGCCAAGTTCAGTTACGGCAAGCATCCCGATGTGGTCACTTCCTTTGAGTTTGAGCGGATGACCACCGCTTCCGGCCCCTTCCAGGGCGAGATCAAATGCTTCTCCGACGGTCGCCATCCCAAGCGGATTGCCTTTATCCAGTGTGTCGGTTCCCGTGATATCGGCTGCAACAACGGCTACTGTTCTTCGGTCTGCTGCATGTACGCCATTAAAGAGGCGCTCGTTACCAAGGAGCATGATCCGGAAGTGGATATTACAATCTACTACATGGATATCCGCACCCAGGGCAAGGACTTCGACGCCGCCCGCGAGCGGGCCGAAGCCATTGGCATCAAGTTTGTCCGGGCCAAGGTGGCGGATGTCACCCCCTGGGAAAACCGTCTGCAACTGACCTATGCCACTCTCGATGGTCAACACAAGTTTGAGCCCTTTGATCTGGTGGTGCTCTCCGTGGGGCTTGAGTCGCCCAAGGATGCGCAAAAGATTGCCGATATCACCAAGATCAATCTCAATAAATATGACTTCTGTGCCACCAATGGCTTCAACCCCCTGCAGACCAGTCAGGGCGGGATCGTGGTGGCCGGGGCCTTTCAGGGGCCAAAGGATATTCCGGAATCAGTGACCCAGTCCTCGGCTGCGGCCTCTCTTGCCGCTGCATCCCTGAAAGCGGTGCGGGGCAAAGGGGTAGATATGAAGACCTATCCTGAGGAGCAGGTGGTTGCTGCCGACGATGAGGTCAGGATCGGTGTTTTTGTCTGCCATTGCGGCATCAATATCAGCTCGGTGGTGGATTGTGCCGCAGTGGCCAACTACGCCGGCGATATGAAGAATGTCACCTTTTATACCGAAAACCTCTACTCCTGTTCCCAGGATGCCCAGGAGGTTATCAAGAAGAAGATCAAGGAACACAAGCTGAACCGGGTGGTCATTGCCGCCTGTTCGCCGCGGACCCATGAGCCGCTGTTTCAGGAGACCTTGCGCGACGCCGGTCTCAACCGGAACCTCTTCGAGATGGTCAATATCCGCGATCAATGTTCCTGGGTGCATGCCGGTGAACCGGAGCTTGCCACCATCAAGTCCAAGGATCTGGTGCGTATGGCCGTCTCCAAGGCCAGACTTATTCAGCCGCTGCCTGAACAGACAGTGCCGGTAACCCCCAAGGCCCTGGTCATCGGGGCGGGCGTGGCCGGGATGACCGCGGCCCTGAACCTGGCTGAGCAGGGTTTTGATTCAGTCCTTATTGAAAAAGGGGATGGGATCGGCGGCAATCTGCAGAACCTGCACTATACCCTGGCAGGAGACGCCGTACAGTCGCATCTGAAGACCCTGGTCGACAAGGTGAAGCAGTCCAAAAAAGTGGATGTGCTCTGCAATGCGGAGCTGGTGCAGACCGCCGGCTTTATCGGCAATTTTGCCTCGGTGATTGCCAGCGGCAAGGGCAAGGCCAGGGTTGAGCAGACCGTTGACCACGGGGTCATTATTGTCGCCACCGGCGGCCGCGAGCATCGACCTGACAAGTATCTGCTGGGTAAGTCCAAAAAGGTTGTCACCCAGCAGGAGCTGGAGAAGCAACTGGCGGGCAAGGCCAAAACACGGGCGCCCGGTTCTATTGTCATGATCCAGTGTGCCGGTTCTCGCGGTGATGACCTCAACTATTGTTCCAAGGTTTGTTGTAATCATGCCTTGAAAAATATCCTTAAGGTCAAGGAGATTAATCCTGATTCCCAGATCGTTGTCCTCTACCGGGATATGCGCACTTATGGTTTTGCTGAGGATGCGTACCTTGAGGCCCGCAAGATGGGCGTAGTCTTTATCCCCTATGAGGTTGATCGCAAGCCGGAGGTAACGGAAAAAGGGGCCAAGGTTCAGGTGCGTTTCTTTGACTCGATCATGCAGGAAGAGGTGGTGATGAGCCCGGATCTGGTGGCCCTCTCTGTAGGGATTGTGCCCGATGACACCGATACCCTCTCCAAGCTGTTGAAGCTGCCGGTTACCGCCAATAACTTCTTCCTTGAGGCCCATGTAAAGCTCCGTCCGGTGGAGTTGGCCGTCTCCGGTGTTTATGTCTGCGGACTGGCCCATGGCCCCAAACCGGTTGATGAGACCATCGTCCAGGCCCAGGCGGCAGCGGCCAAGGCGGCGATCCCGCTGGTCAAGGGCTATGTCAAGGTTGACCCGATCGTTTCGAGCGTCGAGCAGGACAAATGTATCGGCTGCGGTCTTTGCGTCAGCCTCTGTCCGTATGGGGCCATTGTCATGCAGAAGGTCGATGGCAAGCGGAAGGCGGAGACCATTTCTGCCTCGTGCAAGGCCTGCGGCATCTGTGCCGCCCATTGTCCGACCTTTGCCATCTCCATGGGCGGGTTTACCAATGAGCAGATTAACTCACAGATAGAGGCCTTCGGGGCAACAGGCGACAGGTAATTTCATTTCTAAATCAAGATGGAATAAGTTCATTATATTTGAGGAGAACGTCGTATGTCTGATCAGCAATTTAATCCGAGCATCCTTGGCTTTTTATGCAATTGGTGCTGTTACGCGGCGGCAGACGCTGCCGGTGTCTCACGGTTTCAATACCCGCCCAGTATGCGGACCCTCAGGGTGATGTGCACCGGCCGCATAGATCCGGCCTTTGTCCTGCGCGCATTTGTGGAAGGCGCGGATGGGATCTTCAGCGGCGGCTGACAACTTGGCGAATGCCATTACCAGGTTGGTAATTACGATGCAATGGGTGTGAGTGCGCTGGTCAGGAAGGTCTTGAGGGATGTTGGTATCCGTGAGGAACGGTATAGTCTGCAATGGGCATCTGCTGCCGAGGCGCCACACTTTGTCCAGTTGATCACCAAGTTTACGGCACAGATCAAGGAGCTTGGTCCTATCGGCGAGGCCGAGGGCCTGTCCAAAGAAGAACTGAAGATAAGGATCGACAAGGCCCTGGCCGCCGTCTCCGATCAAAAGGTCCGGATCGCCTTCGGCAACGCCACCAAGGCGGTGCGCAAGGATGCCATCTGGACCAATGAACATATCGGGGAGATAGTGAACGAGAAGATGGAGAAGTCTCTGACCACTGCGCTTGGCTGATAGCTCTAGAGAGATTTTTGGTAATGAGAAAGGCCCTGCTTCATTGATGATGCAGGGCCTTTCTCATTTATTAGGTTTACGAATGGCTGAGTCCACTACTTGAAAAAGGAATTGGGATTATTTTTGTGCGGCAAAAATAATTCTGACCCCTTTTTTCGTTTCCAGTAAAGTACAAAAGAAGGTTTTTTCTTCAGCACGGATTTTTAAATTTCTACGTTGAATAGTTGGCAATGAAGATGATATCATGAAAAATGAATAACTTTCTTTTTGAAGTGGAGGATTGAATGAATGCTATGAAACTTCTTCCTTTTTTATTTATCCTGATGGGTCAGTTTCTGTTTTTAATAAGTTCACTTTATGCCCAGGAGGTTCCCCATTATGGTTTTTTGGTATATATGGATAATCCAAAATTGTGTTTAACTTGTCACGACGGAACGGTAGCTGAAAATATTAGTCCATGTACCAAGGTCAGTTGTCTCTTGGATCGTAAATCATCTCATCCGGTATTTAAAAAATATCCACCAACTGGGAAAGAATCGGAGTATGCGCCGGTTTTTGAGGTTAAGGCTGCCGGCATAACCCTCACAAATGGTGAAGTTACCTGTATATCTTGTCATAACTTGATGAATCAGCAAAGACCTCACTTAGTTCTGGAAGATCGGCGTAGCAGGCTTTGCAAGATATGTCATATTCGTTGATTCTATGAGTTCTTTTTGAGAAAATCAGGGACAGCGACCGTTTATTTTGTTTTCCTTAGTTTGCCAATAGACAAGGCATTCAAGCCTGGCGATAAGAGTCCCATTCTCACAAGATCGCCTTGCCTTTGTGTTTTAATAAAAAACAGTCGTTGTCCCATTTTATTCCGGTTGATAGCTTTTGAGAGATTTTTGGTAACGCCAAAGGCCCTGTTTCCGTAAAGGAAGCAGGGCCTTTGGCGTTGATTTCCGTAAGGTAAACCCCCGGTTTTGCCGGTGGGCTTAACTTCAAGAGGTTACATTTTCTTGCTCTCATAAGTCCGAGAGACTCCTAAAAGCCGTAAGACAGCATCACGTATCCAATGTTGGCCTCGTAATTCGGGTTAGCATACAAACCGCTGTAGTAATACATTGTGCCGACAGGAGGCGTTCCCGTAGTCCCGTCAAGAATGTACTGATAATTGTTGTAGCTGATATCCGCAGCGTTCAGCTTTTCATAGATATATCCCACGGTCATCTTGAGCTTGGGATCGATGGCATAGGTGGCCTTGGCCTCCAGAGTCTGCTTGGTGTAGTCGTCCGAATTGGTGACATCGGTGAAGAAGGCGTTGTCAAAATTAATCTGTCCATCCGACTTCTGATACTGCCAGGCGAGATTGAAGGCAAGTTTGTCCGTAGCCTTGACGTTGGCGGCTAGGCCATAGGTCCAGAAAGAGTCATTGAGGGTCTGGGTAAAGTCTGGATACGTTGCTTCATCGCTCGCAATCCCCAGCCGGTTGGCATCGGTGTCAACCTTCTCAAAGCCGATAAAGCCGCTCAAGGTTGTCGCCTTGCTCATATACCAGGCGGTATCCAGATAGACATTCTTCCGTTTGTCGTTCTGGCGGGTGTCAACGGCCTTGTCATAATCAGTGTTCTTATAGGCAAAACTGAGGCCAAGATCAAGGCTGTCCACGGGGGAAAAATCAAAGCTCAACTTCCACTCGTCGTAGGTTTGATCCATGTAGTAGAAGGGAGTTGCATTTGTTTGCAGTTCAGCAGAATCGCGTTTCAGGTGTTTATAGCGCAGCTTGGCGGTCATCCAATCCAGAGAACTGTTTTTAATCCCGATATATACGGAATTGTCATCAGTTGATTTCGTGGGCTGCACCTCGTCCGTAGGGGTGGAGCGGTTCATGTTCAAGTATTCGTATCCGGCCTCCAGCTTGGTCTTCTTTGGCAGGCGGTAGCCGAGATCGATACCCGCGTCATCCTTCTGGTAGCTGAGCAGGCGATTCGCATTACTGATTGATTCCCCGTCTCCCTCATAGGTGATCACACTGGACTTGTCATTTCTGTTCAGGTATCGATAGTAAACCTTGCTGTCCAGATTGGTCAGGGGGTTGGAGGCCAGCGAGATGGTGGCGGACGAATAGTCAATATCGCCGTCAAAGCTCGTACGGTTCAAAGAGGTGAATCCCGGCCATACCGCGCTGCTGAGGAAGATATCGTTGGCCGTGAAGCTGTTGGTCAGATGGGCGTAGCTTCCCGACACCGCGAGGACAGAACCCAGGGGAAGATGGCGCCAGCTGAGGTCTCCGGCCAGCTTGCCATAGTTATTATCCGGAGAGAGCACTGTAAGATCAGTGGCAGGGCTGGCGCTTGGGTCCGGACTATCCCAGAGCATGTACTTGTGGTCGTTGTTGAATGTACTCAGGGTGCCGGTGAGAGAAGAGGAGATCGATTTCCCCAGATATCCACCCTTCAGAAAAAAGTTGTTGGTGGTGCTTAAAATCGGCTCCGGCACCTCGGCGGGCTGTTCGAGCTGTTGTACGGAAAATGTCCTCAGGCCATCCTGCTGACGTTTCTCTGCACCGACCTTGATATAGAATGGTGAGTGCAGGGACAATTCCATCTCACCGCCATAACTCTTGTGGTTGACCTTGTAGTCAAATGGGGTCCATTGCGAGAACGGCGGGGTTGCTGGAGAGGTGGTGACAGGAAAACTGATATGCTGGGTGCCGATTCCGGTGGCAGGCGTTATGGCCCC
>CAITDH010000227.1 GCA_903891045.1 uncultured Desulfobulbaceae bacterium
ATGCTGACCCTGACCCGGGCCAACATGGATGAAGTTCTGGAGTTGGCAGAATTGCTGCGGGGGAGAGTGGATCTGTTCACCTTTAATCGTCTGGCCATGGTTGGTGAGGGCGCGGCCCTGGCCTCGGTCGCCCCAGAGGAGTTCCCCGGTTTTTTGCGGGAGTATATGCAGGCCGCGGCGCACAATCCCTGTATGGGATTGAAAGACAATCTGTTCAATCTGCTGCGTCATGAACAGGGCGAGTTGTGTCGTGGCGGATGTGCCGGCTATGGTTGCGGCGCCGGGTTTAATTTCGTCTCGCTCCTGCCTGACGGTGAGGTCCATGCCTGCCGCAAACTGCCTTCGCTGATCGGTAATATGTATCAGCAACCTTTAGGGGAAATCTATCATGGTGTGCCTGCCGGCCGGTACCGCCAAGGGGCAGCGGCCTGTCAGGATTGTGAGATCAGGCCTGTCTGTGGCGGGTGTCTGGCGGTTGCTTATGGTTATGGTGTTGATATCTTTCGGGACGTTGATCCGTATTGCTGGAAAGAAAAATAAGAAAAGAGATGTGTGGTGAAATCTGAAAAAGGAGTGGAAAAAATGCGTTATAGAGATCCTGAGTTGAAGTATTGTCCGGTGTGTGATGAGGAATATCGGGCTGATATTACGATGTGCGCGGATTGCGCGGTGGAGTTGATTCCCGGCCGGGAAAAGATAGCTGCAGAAGTTGTTCTCAAAGAGAAGAAGGTGGCTCGGTCTATGGAGCTGTCGGCGGATGATGATCTGGTGAATATTCGGAAAGGCCCATTGCTGGAGATGAAAAATTTACAGCAGACCCTGGCCAAGGAGCATATCCCTGCCTTGATTGCCGGCGAAAAAAAGAGCAATTGCGGTAAAGGATGCTGTGGGACAGATATGTATCTGCAAATCAGAAGAGAAGATGGAGAACTGGCCATGGAGGTGTTGGCCAGGGAGTTTAAACGGACCACTGCCCTCGATCACCATGACCTGAGTCATGTCCAATCAGTCTACGATCAAGGAGCCAGCCAGACGGTGTGCCCGGCCTGTGGTTTTCGTTTTTCCACCAGCAACAGCACCTGCCCGGATTGCGGGCTTTGTTTCGCCTGAGGCAGGAGTTGCTATAAGGCGGTAGTTGGGTGTGAATGCTGATGTGTATTGGTTCTTGAGGAAACTTGGGTTTTTATTTCGGTCACAATCTGCGGGTCAATTCTACCAGGGATTCTTGCTGGTCGTGGGTGAGCTGGCAGAATGGGGAGTTGTCGAAGGTGGTGTCCCGGTTCTCAACAATCAGCACCATCGCATCCTCGCTCAGGGTGTGGGAGTGCCAAGCCCTTTTTTTAACATTATAGATGGTGTGCGGGGACATCTCCTGGCCATGAATGGCGGTAATGGTTTGATCACCTTCGCCTAAAAACAAAAGACAACGGCCACGCAGCAGGACAAAGACCTCATCGGTCTCGTTATGACGTTGCAGGGCCGTTATTCTTTCCGGTCGCAGATCATCGCTGAAATTGAGGATGGCCACCCGCCAGTTTGCATAATCAATGACTGGTTTATAGCCAGCCAGGGTATGTTCCCGTACCTCCAGTAATGTTTCGTTGATTTTCATGAGTGTGTCTGTTTTATCCCCATACATTAAAAGAAAAGGCTCTGTTCCCGTTAAGTGTTGAAAAATAAGCCATGGCTCCCTCCTTTTTGTGATATATCACAAAAAGGAGGGAGCCATGGAAAACGAGTCCTTTTCGAAATTGTTAGTTCAAATCACCGAGATGGATCATCGGCAACGACACTGCTTGC
>CAITDH010000228.1 GCA_903891045.1 uncultured Desulfobulbaceae bacterium
GGATTCTCCCTCTGTTGCTGAGGATGGCCCGAGAAAGACAAGGCGGCATGGGTGCCGGACGGGATTGACGTTCGCGTTCGTCCCTTCCGACGCTTGATAGAAAATGGTTCACCCTGGAAACAGGGAGAGTTCTGAAACCCCTCATAGAAAAGGAGTAGTGTCATGGAGAAGTCAATGTTCAACTTTCGGGTTGATGAGGAGCGTTGTATCGAGTGTGGAGAGTGTGCGGCGGATTGTCCGGCCGGGGTCATTACCATGGACGGCAAACCCAGATTCAATGAGGAGGGAGGCTGCTTCCGCTGTCAGCACTGTCTTGCCGTCTGCCCGACCGGGGCCGTGTCGATTCTCGGTAAAAATCCGGATGAGAGTCAACCGTTGGCTGGTACCTTCCCCACCGCTGCCCAGATGACGGCCCTGATCAAAGGGCGCAGGTCTATTCGGCGTTACCGCGACGAGGAGGTTGCCGCCAGCCTGATCGACGAGCTTTTGGATGTTGCCGGTCATGCTCCCACCGGGGTCAATGCCCAGGGTGTGCTGTTTACCGTGGTCAAAGAGCGTGCAGTCATGAATGCGCTGCGCCAGGAGGTTATGGAACGGATCGGGGCGCTCGTCAAGAGTGGCGGACTGCCGGATGGCTTTATCGGCCAGTACATGGGCGGGGCGGTTAAACTCTGGCTGGAGGAGGGCAGGGATATCATCTTCCGGGGTGCTCCCCATCTGCTCATCACCAGTGCCCCCAAGGCATCTCCCTGTCCGGCCCAGGACACCCTGATCGCCTTGACCACCTTCCAGATGATTGCCCATGCCCACGGACTTGGCACGGTGTGGGACGGCTTGTTCATGATGGTGCTCTCCCTTTGTCCTGACCTGGCAGGGAGACTTGGTATCCCCGAACAGCATCTGGTCGGTTACGCCATGGCCTTTGGCTGGCCCGCCGTGGAATATCACCGGACGGTGCAGCGCGCTCCGGCCCAGGTCAATGTGGTGCGCTGACGAAGGCCATGCAGGGCAGCATATCCTTAAATCTGGCCGATGGCGCTATCAGAGGGATCAATGTCGTTACGTATCTGCGCGATGCCAAGGATATACTGAAAATGGGTGGCGCCACTACCCAGACGCAATCTGCCGACAATGCTGAAAAAATGACTTCAGTGAGTTCAAGGTGCAGGATCAATTCATGAAGCGCTTGCCAGATATGTTCAAGTAGGAGTGCTTGGAGTGGCTTCGACCGACCTCAACAGGGTGAGTGAGAAGCTCCGTCAACCGGCCACCTTGTTGCGCCCCGTATTTTTGGCCTGATACAGCAGGTGGTCGGCCTGCTCGATCAGCTCAGCGGCCGAATCGGTCGCCCGGGGGTGCTGTCCGGCCACACCGATGCTGACCGTGACCGATAGTGAGATGTCGGAATGTCCATGGGGAATGGCCATGGCCTCCACCTGGGCGCGCATCTGTTCGGCAATCTTCCGGGCACCGTCGCGATCGGTGTCGGGCAGGATGGCGATGAATTCTTCGCCTCCCCAACGGGCGACCAGGTCGCCGGGGCGGTCGACGGCATTGCTCAATGAGGCGGCGATCTTTTTCAAACATTCGTCGCCGGCGCTGTGGCCGTGGTGGTCGTTGTAGTCTTTGAAATGGTCGATGTCGATCATCAGCAGGGAGAGGGGGGTGGCATTCCGCTGGGCCCGCCGCCATTCTTCTTCCAGAGAGGCGTCGAAGCGGCGGCGGTTGGGAATGTTGGTCAACCGGTCGACCATGGCCATGGTCTCCAGCAGATCGCTCTTGATCTTGAGGTTGATGTGGTTGCGCACCCGGGCAGTGACGATTGGCAGATGGAAGGGCTTGGCAATGTAATCCACCGCCCCCAGGCGCAGGCCAAGCTCCTCATCGAGCACATCTGTCTTGGCGGTGATGAAGATCACCGGTATCTCCCTGGTCTCAGGTTGGGTCTTGAGACGGCGGCACACCTCGTAGCCGTCCATCTCCGGCATCATGACGTCGAGCAGGATCAGGTCCGGCAGCCCCCTGGCGATGACCTCAAAGGCCGCCTTGCCGCTGGGGGCCACCTTGACCCGATAGTCCGGCCGCAAGGCCTCGGCCAGGACCTGGATGTTGGTGGGGGTGTCGTCGACGATCAGGATCAGAGGGTTGGTGGTGGTCTCAGTCATTGGTATCGGCTCCCATGAAGGTGTGCCCCTCGGCGCAGGTAAGGGCTGCCAGGACAGATTTGGCCTTATCGTAATCGGTATTGCGGAGGTGTCTCTCCAGGAGATCCAGTTGGGTACGCAGGGGCTGGCAACGGATGCATGCCTTGAATTCCAGCACGGTCTCGGGGGGGACGTAGTCATAGCTCTCCACCTGGGCGTGCAAGGTCTGGAATATCCCGGCGGCCCGCTTCCAGTCGCATTGCGCGCATTCCCCATCAGAAGAGGTCTGGCCGGTTGCCTGGAGCTGCTGCAACTGCGCCACCGAGGCGAGAACCTCCTGGAGGCAGGCCTCGAACGCCGAGATATCCGGTGAATCCCCGCCGTGCAGAACGGGTTCCAGGGCGGCGGCGGCCTGATGCAGTGCTCTGGCGCCCAGGTTGCCTGCTGCCCCCTTGATGCTGTGGACCATGGCGGCCGCCCCGCCACGGTCGCCAAGCGCAAGCAGTTCACTTAAGGTCTGTGCCGCCTGGGCGAACTGTTCCCCGAACTGAATCGCCAGGCGGATGAAGAGCAGCGAGTTTCCGCCCAGGAGCTCCAGCCCCTGGACCAGATCAAAGCCGTTCAGATGTTCAGGCAGGGCGATTTCCGGTCCGAGCGGTTTCGGCAGCGGCCGCACGGATCCTGTTTCCGGGCGAGGGAGCAGCCATTTCTGCAAGGTCGCCAGGAGTTCGGCCGGCAGGATGGGTTTGCCGACGTGGTCGATCATCCCCGCTGCCTGGCACGCCTCCCGGTCTTTGGCCAACACGGCGGCGGTCATGGCGATGATCGGCAGTTTCTGGAAACGGCTGTCGGCCCGTATCAGGCGGCTGGCCTCAAAACCGTCCATCACCGGCATCTGCAGATCCATCAGCACCGCATCGAAGGATGCCCCCTCCAGTCGATCCAGCGCCTCTTGCCCGTTGCCGGCAATGGTGACCACCAGTCCCATCCGTTCGAGCAGGTCGCGGGCCACGGTCTGGTTGATCTCGTTGTCCTCCACCAGCAGGACCCGGGCGCCGCGCAGAGCCGCCGCCTGCAGGGTGAGGTGGGACGTGGCAGGCGTCTCCTGATAGAGGGCACCGCCCTGCACCTCCATGATGGCGTCGAAGAGACCGGAGGCATTGACCGGTTTCGTCAGGATCGCATCCAGATGAATGCCCTGCGCTGCCTGCAGGAGCTGATCCCGGCTGAAGGCAGTCACCATGATAACCACCGGCGGCCGGGTCAGTTTCTGCTCCTCGGCGAATTTCTGAATGTGGTGCGCCACATCGATCCCATCCATGCCGGGCATCTTCCAGTCGAGAAGGAGCAGCTCGAAATCCTCGTCCGGGGTCGCAGCCCGTTCCTGGAGCAGGGCCAGCGCCGCCTCGCCGCTGTCCGCCTCGGTCACCTGGAAGCCCCAGGCTCGCAACACCTCGCCAAGGGTCAGACGCGCGGTTGCCAGATCGTCGACCACCAGGACGCGCATGCCCCGCAACTGGTCAGGGCTGCGTTCGATCCTCTGCTTTTTGGAAATGGGGAGCCGGATCTGGAAGCTGAAGACGCTGCCCTTGCCTTCCTCGCTCTTCACCTCAATGTCTCCTCCCATCTTTTCCACCAGGCGCTTGCTGATGGTGAGGCCGAGACCGGTTCCTCCGAAGCGGCGGGTGATGGAACCATCCGCCTGGGTGAAGGCATGGAAGAGACGGCCCACCTGTTCGGGATCCATGCCGATGCCGGTGTCACGCACCGAGAAGCGCAGGGTGACGATGTTATCATCCTGCCCGGTCTGTTCCACCTTGATGTGGATCTCGCCGTTATCGGTAAACTTGACCGCGTTGCCCACCAAATTGTTCATCACCTGCCCCAGGCGCAGGGGGTCGCCCACCAGCACCCGGGGAACATCGGGGGCTACGTCGAAGACCATCTCCAGCCCCTTCTCTTCGGCACGGACGCCGAAGAGGTTGGCGACGTTGTCCAGCAGCTTCTCCAGATGAAAGTCCACAGCCTCCAGTTCCAGCCGACCTGCCTCCACCTTGGAGTAATCGAGGATGTCGTTGAGGATGGAGAGCAGGGACAGGGAAGAGGTGTGGATCTTGGTCAGGTAGTCATGCAGCTTGGGGGGGAGCGCCGGCAGGTGGAGACCGAGGTCGGAAAGGCCGATGATGGCGTTCATCGGGGTCCGGATCTCATGGCTCATATTGGCCAGGAACTCGCTCTTGGCCCGGTTGGCGCGCTCGGCCTCGACCTTGGCCTCGCTCAGGGCCAGTTCGGCCTGGATCCGTTCCACCATTTTCCACACTGAATCTGCCAGCAGGGTGAGTTGCAGGATGTCCGTCTGATCATAGTCCGTTTCCTTGTTGGCTACTCCCACCACCCCGATGATCTCTTTTTCACGGATGATGGGGATAGTCATGAAGCGGTGCAGACGGACATGTCCCTCCGGCACGCCTTTCTTCAGTGGATTGTCAGCCAGAAAATCATTGACCACGATGGGCTTGCGCTGCCGCACCGCCTCGCCCCAGATCCCGGTCTTGGCGAGTTCATAGCGGTTGTTCGGTGTGGCGACTGAGCACTCCTGCATCACATCCCGTGACCAGGTATTGAGGACAAATTCCTGTTGCTCCTCATGATAGTGGTAGATATAGCCGATCTTGCTGAGGGTGAGGGCTAAGGCTTTTTCGAGCGCGAAGTCGAGCAGTTCATGGATGTCCTTGGTCGGATATTGAGAAATTGTCAGCAGGCTTTCCAGCCGCTCCTGATTAAATTTGAGCTGGTCATTGAGCTGTTGCAGCTGTATCTGCGACTGCTTGAGATCAGTAATATCGGAGACCAGAACAAAGAACCCCCGCACCAGCTCGCCGTCCATATCGGGGATGTAGTGGGCCCAGGTGTAGCCTGTGCTGCCGTTTGCTTTGATCAGGGTGCGCTCGAAGTGCTGATATTCACCAGCCAGTGCTTTGGTGATGAAGGGCTCGTTCTGGCGGAACAACTCCTTTCCGAAAAGGTCCTGAATCCGGATGCCCTGCATCTCCTCCACTGTCTTGCCGAACCACTCCAGATAGGCGATGTTGGCGAACCTGCAGCGGAGTTCGTTGTCCCAGTATCCCACCATGCCGGGGATGATGTCAGTGAACTTATGCAGAAACCGCTCACTTTGCAGCAATGCCGTTTCAGCAAGCTTGCGTTCGGTGATGTCGCGCACGAAGACCATTATCTCGCCGCCGTGGATGTCGAGAAATTTGGCGTTCACCTCCACGTCGATGATGCGGCCGTCCTTGCAGCGATGGCGGGACTCGAAGCGTTCCCCGTGCCCTTCGATAACCGCCTGCACATGGGCCCTGGTCTCCTCGGGACGTTCGCTGGCCTCAATGTCCGGAACGGTCATGGCCAGCAGTTCCTCCCGGCTGTAGCCGGTCATGGCGCAGTAGGCCGGATTGACATCAAGGAGGCGGGCATCATGAAGGGAGGTGATCCAGAATCCGTCCACCGAGGTCTGGAGGATGGTCCGGTACTCGACCTCCGCCAGCTTGCGCTCACTGATATCCCTGACCACCGACAGCATCATCTTCTCGTTGTTCAGATCGAAGACATGAGCGTTGATC
Organism: uncultured Desulfobulbaceae bacterium; assembly: GCA_903891045.1. Taxonomy (GTDB): domain Bacteria; phylum Desulfobacterota; class Desulfobulbia; order Desulfobulbales; family Desulfocapsaceae; genus UBA2270. The sequence continues at coordinate 5,768 of CAITDH010000228.1, forward strand.
TCCACCGGGATGCGGCGGCCGTCCCGGGTCATGTGTGTCCGTTCAAACAGCAGGCGGCCCTCATGCAATGCCTGGGCCTGGAAGGCCTCGATCTGCTCCCGGCCGGGATAGGTGCCCGGTTCGTCCAGATCGAGCGGGGTCATGGTCAACAGCTCTTCCCGGCTGTAGCCCAACCGCTGACAGGCCACGTCGTTGGCCTCCACGAACCTGCCCATCCCGCCATCCTCACCCACCAGGGGGTGGACCAGCACCGCATCGCCGCCGCTGTTGAACAGGGTGCGGAAGCGCATCTCGCTCTCCTGCAGGGCCTCTTTTGCCGCCAGTCGTTCGCTGATGTCCTGAAAGGTGACCACCGCCCCGACCACCTGGTTGTCGCGGCGAATCGGTGTTGCCGCCAGCGCGATCGGAAGGACGCTGCCGTCACGCCGGACAAAGGACTCCTCCTCACCCCGGTACTCCTCGCCGACCAGAATTGCCCTATGCACCTGGCATGCATCAAGGGGCACATGATGGTGCAGGGTTTTGTGACTGTTCTTGCCGATCAACTCCTCGGCCGTCCAGCCGAGCAGCTCCTCGGCGCGGGGATTGACGAAGCTGATGCTGCCGTCCGTGTTGACCACCAGCACGCCGTCGGCAAGCGATGAGGTTATCTCGCGCAGACGCGACTCGGAGGCGCGCAGCTGCTTGGCAGCCTCTTTCCTGTCCTTTTGGCGCTGGTCGATGGCCATCACCATCGTCTCGACTCCGGCGGCGACCTCGGCGATTTCGTCGTCATGCCCTTGCTTGGCGCCGGTGAGGAGGGCGGTCATGGTATCGGTGACCCGGCCGGCGGACGCATAGTGCTCCAATGCGCCGCCCAGCTTGGTGATCCGTTGTGTCTGGCGCATCAGCCACAGGCCGATGGTCAACCACAGGAGCAGGGCGTCGATGATGGGAATGATACACAGGGCCACGGTCAGTTCGGTCGTCGAAAACAGGGTCGAAGCCGGCACCTGGATGAGCATGTTGATGTGGTCTTCCGCCTTGCCGCCCCAGGGGACTTCACGGCTTTCCATGCCGCTGTCTCTGGTTTGGTTACGGCGTAAGGCGTCACGGCGTTGGACGTCAAGTTCTGCCTGACCGCCGGAGCTGGCCAGCACCTTGCCCTGGTGCAGGACGCTGAGGGTCAGGCCGGGGGTGGTCATCTGGTTGAGCAGGGAGTTGTCGATGCGGATGAAGGTGGCAAAACGCCCCATGCCCTGGCCTGGGCCGAGCCAGATTGGATGTTCGATGACGCGATAGATCTGCTGGGTGTTGGGATCCAGGTAGTGGCCGAATGACTCTTCGACGGACGAGGGAATCGACTCCAGGCTGATGTCGTGGCCGAAGTCAAACAGCTTCCTGCCGTCCTCGCTCTGGATCAGCAGGTACTGGAATGGCCGATCCGCCCCCTGGATGGTCATGAAGGCCTGGAGGTTCGCTACTGCCGTTGACGGTTCTTCCAGGGCGCGGGAGGATTCGATTCGCGCCTTGAAGTCGCGACTGCGCATCTCCCACTCCTGCTCGATCTGGTCAAGACGGGAGGTGTAAAAACGAACCAGACTGTCGGCCCGTTTCTGGGTTGCTCTATGCGTCGTGGTTCGGTAGATGCTGAAAGAGCTGATGGCGATCACTCCCACGAGCAGGATGAGGCTGATGCAGAGCCGAATCGCTGCCTGGCGGGTGATGGAGTTGCTCCGCATCATTGCACCCGCCCGGCCCAGCGGTCATCCACCATCTGCTCGATGGTCAGCGTCTGGCCGGGTGCTCCCTCAGTCAGGCTGCTGTGGAAGAAGATGTCGGTTTCCTTGAGTTGGGCAGTGGAGAAGCTGCCGTCGCGGCTGAAGCTCTTGGGATACTTCTGCAGCGCCAGCAGCAGGGCGTTGCGCTCATCAGGATCCTTGATACTCAGGGTCTCGACCAGTTGCTCCGGTGTGTGGCTCCCGATCCAGGCGAGGCTCTTTTTGATCATGCGTACCATCCTGGCAACTTTCTCCGGCTCCCTGGCGATCACGTCGCTGCGTGTTTCCAACGCGGCGTGGAGAAAGTTGGCCCCCTTGATCTTTTTGACGGTTTCGGGCTGCGCCAGGTGGGCGAGGAAGAAGACGCGGTTTTCTGCCAGCAGGCGCGAGGCAAAAGGCTCGTCGCCGACCACGGCATCGGCCTGACCGGAGATCATCAGTGAGGACTGTTCCACCCAGCTCTGCCCTGCCGGCACGATGCGGACGGAATTGAGCGGTACCCCCTCGGACTGGAGCAGCAGTTCGGCCAGCTGCTGGGAGGTGGTCTTGCTGGCCTTGGTGCTGGTGTTGACTCCGATCACCTTGCCCCTGAGATCACTGATGCGCTTGACCTTGTCCTTGAGATCGGCGCGCACCATGAGCACTAAGAGCGGCGCATCGTCCACCGGCGCGATTACCCTCACATCGCCGCCGTTGGCCCTGAGCGACATCGCCGCCGGCACGCCGGCCACCGCAAAGTCGGCATTGCGGGTGACCATGTTCTTCATCGCCACTGCCCCGCCTCCGGTGTGCATGATCTGCAGGCTGACACCCTCCTCCTTGTCGGCGCCGATGGCTGGAATCAGGTCGACCGGCAGGTAGGAGATGTTGCGCGGTCCCGGCGCGCTGACCACGATGTGTTGCAGATCAGCGGCTGAGGCCGTGACGGTGAGTATCAACAGGAAAAAGGCGAGGAAGAGGTGTCTCATGCAATGTGCCCTCAGCAATGGGGTATTTCGTTGTCTTGTCCGGCCTTGATCGTGATTGGTCAGGGGTACACCGTAGCCGAAGAAGCGTTGGGAGTTGCTCGCGAAGAGCAGGCCGCTGTCGGCAAACCTTGCTGTCTGGTTGGCAGCCTGGGGCGAACGGTTTTCCTGCAGGGAATCCTTCCGCACATGCTCTATATCTCAGCATATCAAAGCTGATTTTGAGAAACAACAGAAAAACGGCAGGGGGGAAGAATACAAAAGATGGGTGGTCGTTGATGGTGTGTACAGTATTGTTCCTTGCTCTTACCTGTCAAGGAACATCTGGCAGCCTCTCGATTCCTCCGGCAAAACTATCCTCAAGCAATTTGGCAGAATATCTCTGTCTGCATGTCAGAGCATAATGGCGGAGTGGCGCAAAAAATAAATATCTCAAGTACATGCTTGTTCTGCCCGTCTTTTCCGGCCTTGTCAGTTGATTTTTTGACTGCGGCCTTCATCCAGGCGGCGCATTCCCTCCATGAGCAGCTTCATGAAATAACCGATTTCAGGAATCTCAAACTCCTCAGTCGGAATGCCGGGAGTAAAGCGGAATCGCCCCTCCGGTTCTTTAAGGATTTCGTAGAATGCCCCTTCACCGGTAATGTCGTCATACTTGGCCTTGATGAGGGCTCCCTGGCGGAAGGAAAAACGGGCCGGGCCTTTGGGAAGCTCGGTGATGGTCAGGATTCCGGTTTTCTGGTTCATGTTGAGGATCTGGAAAAGGGCCTCGGCCGGGATTTCGGCAAGGTTGCCGATCATCCCCGAGGAGAGATCCTGGGCCCGAATCGTGTTGGACTTGCTGAGCCGTTTCGCCATCAAACGGGTAAAGTAGAGCTGGATGGCGGGATATTGATCGAGAATTTTCAGGAAGTTTTTCCGGTCGATGTAGAGGATGGCTGTCGGTTCGCAGACCTGGATGGTGGCGCTGACGGGATCATTGCAGATCAGGCTCATCTCGCCAAAGACATCACCTTGTTTCAAGGTGGAGATGGAGATGCCCACCTTGTTGATCACATTCACACTTCCTTTGACGATGATGAAAAAATTGCCGCCAGGGCTTCCCTTGCGGATGACAATGTCATCAGCCTTGAACTTGTTAATCTTGAAGTATTGGGCCACCTTTTTGACATCCTTTTCGTTGATGCTTTTGAAGAAGGCAAAATCCTTAAGCAAGTGCAATATGGAGTCCATCTCAGCGGGGTTGGCGTCATTGTCGAATTCCAGATCTTCCAGGGTGTCTTCCTGGCAGTGTTCCAGGCGGAGCGAACCAGTGCAGCCACTACAGGTGACCAGGCAGACCGGGATCTTCTCCGCTCGTTCGTACTGAATGAGGATCTTGGTCAAGTCACTGCTCAGGATCTTGCATTTTTCCTTGTCGAGCGGGGAGGTGATGATGACCGTGCTGAAAAGGGTGTTTTCTTCTTCGCTGGTCATGGCGATGGTGATAC
>CAITDH010000229.1 GCA_903891045.1 uncultured Desulfobulbaceae bacterium
ACACCGGTAGCGGAGCGAAGTTCACGACTGTGTGTTCTCTCGTAGATCATTCCGACGCAGAGAAACAGGGCACCAGTGGTAATACCGTGGTTAATCATTTGCAGAATGGAACCTTCTATTCCTTCAAGATTCATGACAAAGATTCCCAGGGTGACAAATCCCATATGGCCAACAGAGGAATAGGCAATCAGCTTTTTCATATCTTGCTGGGCTAGGGCGGTAAACCCTCCATATATAATGCCGGCGATTGACAACCAGAGTATATAGGGCATGAGCAGCGTGGTGGCCTGTGGTGTTATGGGCAAGGCAAAGCGGAGAAAACCATATGTTCCCATCTTCAAGAGAACTGAGGCCAGGATAACAGAACCGGCCGTTGGCGCTTCCACGTGCGCAGCGGGTAACCATGTATGAAACGGAAACATGGGAACCTTGATGGCAAAAGCCAGAAAGAAGGCCAAAAAGAGATAGATCTGGGCGGTCAGTGAATAATTCCGCCACATCATATCTGGGATAAAAAAGGAGTAATTATTCGTCTTATAGAGCCAGATAATTCCAACCAGCAGCATGATGGAGCCAGCCAGGGTATAAAGGAAAAATTTGATTGACGCGTAAATCTTCCTTGGACCACCCCAGATCCCGATAAGCAGGTACATGGGAATCAGCATGGCCTCCCAGAGGATGTAAAACAGGACAAAATCCAAGGCCATGAAGACACCGAGCATGGCAGTTTCCATGATCAGCAGGCAGATCATGAAGGTCTGAACACGGGTCTTGATATAGCTCCATGATGCCAGGATACAGAGAGGCATGATCAAGGTTGTCAACATTACCAGCAGGATAGAGATACCATCAATCCCGATAACATACTGGATGTTGAGTGAATTTATCCAGCTGTACTGTTCAGCAAATTGAAACTTGGCTGATGTTTGGTCAAAGGCACGGACAAGCGGGATAGAGAGTATGGCGGTAAGAGTTGCGATCCCCAAGGCCCAATAGCGGGCAAAGTATTCATTTTGCACAAAGAACAATAATAAGGCTCCTGCCAGGGGCAAGAAAATCAGAGTGCTCAGAATATGTGGATAATTTGGATTTATAAGTAGTTGATCCATTCCCAGTGGTCCTCAAAAATCAGTGTTTTATAGCCAGACGTAAGCTACAAGAATAACGGCGGCAAAAGTTACCGTATAATATATTGTCTGCTGAATCTGACCGCGCTGGAGAACCAGACTGACGCGCCGACCAATGGCGCGTACGCAACGGGCCGTTCCATCAACCACGCCGTCAATCCCATTCCAGTCAAACCATGACCAGAATTGTGAAGTGGTCATCAGTGTGCTCAAACCGACAACTCTATATGCCTTACTGAAAGCGGTATCAAACCACTGTAAGGGGTTGGTAACTGTCCAGAGAAAATATTGGCCGCCTTTCCGGTAGAACCAGTCCAGATCCAGACTGATGGTTTCTCTGGCCGTAATATATTTGCGCAACAAAAAGAATCCCAAGGCAGTAAGTGCCAGGATTTGCAGGGTTTCACTTAGATGATAGGCCCCATAAGGATGATAGGCCACCTCAGTGTTGGGGAGCATGCCATAGAGAAAAGGAAGATACGAGCCGATGAGGATACAGAAAAATGAAGCGAGTACCATGGCAAGCTGCATGTTCCATGAAGGATCAGCCGCCTTTTCCCAAGTCTCAGCAGAACATTTATTTTCACTGAAAAAGAGAAGATAAGGGAGTCTGAGGCCAGCCACCAGGAAGGTTCCAGCCGAGACCATGGTTAGGAGAAATCCGGCCCAGAGGATGTGTGATTCAAAGCTGGCTGTGATGATCATTGATTTGGAGACAAAGCCAGAGAGAAAAGGGAAGGCGGAAACAGATATTGCCCCGATTATCAGAAATACAAAGGTGGCAGGCATCTTTTTGTAGAGTCCGCCGAGTTCGGTAAATTTAGATTTACCAGTGGTATGGATAATTGCCCCTGCTGCCATGAACAGCAGACCTTTATAAAGGATATGAGCGAAGGCATGGGCACAGGTGCCATTAATGGCAAGGGCAGTACCAATGCCTACGCCTGTCACCATATAGCCAACCTGAGAGACAATCTCCCAGCCCAGAAGTTTGCGGACATCATTTTCCATGATCGCGTAAATGATGCCATAAATGGCCATAATAACCCCGAGAACAATGAGCACATCAAAGCCGGCACAACTTCTGGCCAGGGTGTAGATAGCCGTCTTGGTGGTGAAGGCGCACATGAAGACAGAACCGGTAATAGTCGCCTTGCTGTAGGCATCCGGCAGCCAGGAGTGCAGCGGGGGAACTGCGGCGTTGAGCATCAGGCCAATCATGATCAGCCAGGTGTACAGCTCAGGGTTTTGAACATTGAGCTGGACAAAAGAGAGATCACCAGTGGCCTGATATCTGAGGACAAAGCCCAATAGAAGGATAACACCGCCAAAGGTATGGACAAGAATATATCGATACCCTGCCGCCAGCGATTCAGGATCCTTCTTGAACCAGATCAGGAAGGTGGAGGCAAAGGCCATCATCTCCCAGAAAAGAAAAAGTACCAGAAAATCAGCACAGTAGATGACGCCGAGCGACCCTGCCACATAAAACCAGGCAGCAATGTGCTGCCATTCATCGTCCACATGCATGGAATAGATGGTACCAATAATGGCCATCAGTGACATGATAAAGCCAAAGATCATGGATAGACGATCAACACGACCAAAGGTGAGCTCCCAATCCAGAAATTGTATGACACCATAAGTACCGGGATGCTGACTCAGATAGAGCACATCCATAAAGGTCATTAAGGGAATCAGAAAGAGATATGTTTTTCTGAACGGTCCTCTGACCAAGGGCAAAAGAAGTGCCCCTATGATCATGATAAGGGCCGGATGGAAAAAATTAGTTGTCATAATAATCCTCCCGGGTCATGACCCCGCTTCTGCCAAGCAATCTTGCAATCATAATGATGATTGCACAGGAGCCAAGACCAAACAGAGACCAGAATCCTGGTATCATCTTTTCAGCCCAGGTGTGGGCGTGGCTGGTATTAACCGTCAGGCTCCAGATTACTATGATGGCGATACCGCCATAGCAACAATAGATAACCGTCTGGAGCCGGTCTCGTAGATAATCGATAAAATTGACAATCATCCTGTCACCACCTTAACAAATTGCATCATAAAGTTAGGGAAGATTCCAAGAAGGACAGAGACGGTACATGCAATGAGGATGGGTATGAGCATGGACAAGGGCGCCTCTTTGATACCTTGGAACGTTTCACCTTCCGGGCGTTTGCCGAAAAAGGCCTTAATGGTAATGGGTGCGAAATACCCGACATTGAGCATGGTGCTGGCGATAAGGATGAGCAAAATTCCGATCTGGTGGGCCTGAATGGATCCAACCAGCAGATTCCATTTGGTGACAAATCCGCCGACAGGTGGTGCGCCAATCATGGAGAGTGAGGCAATGGCAAAGGCCCCGAAGGTAAAGGGCATGGTCTTTCCAAGTCCTCCCATATCCGAGATATCTTTCTTGTGAGCGGCAATATAAATAGCACCGGCACAAAAGAAGAGGGTGATCTTGGCGAAGGCATGATTGACGATATGGATCAGACCGCCATCTATACCTGCCGGGGTGAGGAGCGCTACACCCATGATGATATAAGAGAGTTGGCTGATGGTTGAATAGGCCAACCGCTCCTTGAGGTTGTTCTTAGAGAGGGCA
>CAITDH010000230.1 GCA_903891045.1 uncultured Desulfobulbaceae bacterium
GCAGCGATTCACCATTTTTTTCTTGCTGACCATAACCGGATGCGCCATGGACACCGGGCCATCGCCAGTCACCACTCCTGCAACCGCCTATATCCCCGCCCGGGGCTCTTCCCTTCTCGCCCGTTTTGCCCCTGTTTTTCTTATTGAGAACGATCATCTTGCCTATAACCGTATCGGCACCCCAATCGCCTGGAAAGATCAGGAAGGCACAGTTCATCTCTCCATTGATCCGGATCAACCTGCGCTTTATGGCCAGCAGGTTTCCTTTCAGACCGAGAGAGGGACCTATACAAACCTGATCTACAGAATACATTTCCAGGAAACGCCCTCCACCCTGTCTCCTTTTTATCTGACCAGCGGCAAAAACGTGGGACTGCTTGTGATTGTCACCATCAACACACAGGAACAGCCAGTGCTGATCACCAGTGTCCATACCTGTGGCTGCTATCTCGCCTTTACCCCCACCTCATTTTTACCGCAGGACGCCTTGCCTGCCGGCTGGAACACAACGACGCAAGAGATATACGGGGAATCACTCCCGGGAATAGTAAGATTGACAACCAACCGACCACATGACGGCCGGGCACCGAGAACAGTGGTGACAATCAGGACCGACACCCACAGGGTCATGGGAATTTTCCAGGCGGAGGAGGTGGATTTGACCGGAAGACACCAGACAGTCACCGCGCCAATCCTCCCCATGCAGGCCCTGCAGGCATTAGTTGTTGATGGCACAACCACCTCCTTTTTTGAAACGGAAGGGACAAGAAAAGGGTATGTCAAAGAAAGTCTCAAACCACGGGAACGGCTGTTCATGAGCTGGTGGACATTGGACTGGCATATTGGCGAAGACAAGGACTACGGCCCCAGTGATATTACCGACACGATCTTCTATACCAGCACGAAATTCTGGGCTCGTGACCAATCAGATATGGCGAATTTCCCTCAATTTCTTCGATACTGGGGCTGGAATCTCTGACAACCTGCTATTCTTTCCCAACTCACCGCGGGAAATTGTCCCATCCATGCGTTTTACCATTGCATTCCTGCAAAAAAGACCTATTGTGTTTCGTTTCCCCTATCCCCCTAAAATTATGCCTTGCAACAAATCCAGGACAACAGGTAAAAATAACCTTTTGAAATATCATGAGTAAACAGCTTGAACAGGAAGTCGCGAAACGACGCACCTTTGGCATCATCAGCCACCCCGATGCCGGCAAGACCACCCTCACCGAGAAGCTCCTCCTCTTTGGCGGCGCCATCAATCTGGCCGGGGCCGTCAAGTCGCGCAAGATTGCACGACGCGCAACCAGTGACTGGATGGCCATTGAGCAGGAACGCGGCATCTCGGTCACCACCTCGGTGATGAAATTCACCTACCGCGATTACGAGATCAATCTCCTCGACACCCCCGGCCATCAGGACTTTTCCGAAGACACCTACCGAGTGCTGACCGCCGTGGATTCGGCGATCATGGTCATCGACAACGCCAAAGGGGTTGAGGCCCAGACCGAAAAGCTGATGGAGGTGTGCCGGATGCGCAACACGCCGCTGATCACCTTCATCAACAAACTGGACCGGGAAGGGATGGAACCGCTCGACATCCTGGCCGAGATCGAAGAAAAGCTGCAGATCGAATGTGCCCCCATGTCCTGGCCCATCGGCATGGGCAAGACCTTCAAGGGTGTTTACAACCTCTATCGGAAACAGCTCCACCTGTTCACCCCAGGCCAGGAGACCCGCGGCCAACAGGGCATCACCATCGACTCTCTCGATGATCCCCGCCTTGACCAACTGGTAGGGGCCCGTCAGGCCGACGAACTGCGCACCGACCTTGAACTTCTGGCCGGGGCAGCCAACCCCTTTGATTATGACCACTTCATGAAGGCCAATCAAACGCCGGTCTTCTTTGGCAGTGCCGTCAACAACTTCGGCGTCCAGGAACTGCTTGACGCCTTTGTAGAGATGGCCCCACATCCCGGCCCACGGGCAGCGGTAACCCGCGATGTGGAACCCACCGAGGAAGATTTTTCCGGTTTCGTATTCAAGATCCAGGCCAACATGAACCCGGCCCATCGCGACCGCATCGCTTTTTTCAGGATCTGCTCCGGCAAATTCACCCGCGGCATGAAGGTGCGCCATCACCGTCTGGACAAGGATATCACCCTGGCCAATGCCACCATCTTCATGGCCCAGGACCGAGCGAATGTGGAAGAGGCCTGGCCCGGCGACATCATCGGCCTGCACAACCACGGCACCATCAAGATCGGCGACACCTTCACCCCCAAGGAACCGCTCAAATTCACAGGCATCCCCAACTTTGCCCCTGAACACTTCCGCCGGGTCTTGTTAAAAAACCCCTTGAAAATGAAGCAATTACAAAAAGGGTTGATTCAACTGGCGGAAGAAGGCGCAGTCCAGGTATTCCGGCCGCTCATCGGCGCTGATTATATCATGGGCGCAGTCGGCGTACTCCAATTTGAAGTCACCATGGCCCGACTGAAAAATGAGTATGGCGTCGACGCCGTCTATGAACCGATCAACTATCAGGCCGCCCGCTGGGTGACCTGCGCCGATCCGAAAAAGATGGCGGAGTTTGAAAGAAAGAATCAGGCGACACTGGCCCGGGACGCGGAGGGATTTCTGACCTATCTGGCCCAGAATGAATGGATGCTGAACTTTTTCATGGAAAAATGGCCAGCTGTTGAATTCCATAAAACGAGAGAGAATATTTAGAAACCGTTAAGAAATGAGCAACGCTTTTTTTTGCTCATTTCTTTTACGGATTCTTATGCCGCTTCAAAGAACCAGCAATTTTTTTCCGGCTGTTTCTTTGAGTGGCGTCTGGCAAATAACAACAAACACAAGGACCAACCGGTTCCTTATGTCGTAGAATCCTCTTCCTCATCATCGACAAAGACCAGGGCCTGCCCTGCAGACAGCGCTGTCGCCACCTTCTTTCTGGCCGTGGTGATAATCCGCTGAATCGTTCCCCGCGACACCCCCATAATCTGCCCAGCCTCTTCCTGAGTCAACCCATCACGATCACAAAGCCGGAGAGATTCAAGCTCATCACGATGCAGTTCTATCCGCTCAAGCTTACTTAAAGGAATGCCGGTGGGCTTAAAGGCCCGGCCACAGAAGTTCCCCTGACAATGGCGTATTTTTTTTGGACGTGGAGACATGTTGTTATCTTGTGCGATTAAAAGAAACAAATATGGCAGTTTGCATGCGTGGACACATACAGACTGCCATCACCAATCCTTCTTTTTATACTGTAGCTGAAGGAAAAAATCAAATATTTAGGTTTCAATCAATCAATGATGGCAATTACTGCCGCCGCCACATACCTGATCCGCATGCATCATTGACAATTTACCCGCCACAAAATGTTCAATAACTGCCGCCGCGTCAGGAATACTGTTTCTATCAGCCCAATACACTTCAATCCCCACCTGATTAAATCCCCGTAAAGGATTAGCGCCCATACCGCCCACCACAATGGCATTCACCTTGGCAATATTAAGGGTACTCACCGGGACCATACAGCCACCTGCCCCATGCTCAGGTGTTGGAATCATCTCCACCGTTTTGATATTTTTGTCATCATCCAGTTCAACAACGGTAAAGACATCACAATGGCCAAAATGTTCTGAACGACGGGCCTGCATGCCCCCTGGATTATTTGTCGGAATAGCTATACGCATTTTTTCTTCTCCTGATTTTTCCGGCGCTACCGGATTTATTAATATCACACAAAATTACCAACTCCTGCTCATTGCTGGGCAGGGGCCGGACCAAAAAAAAGATCTGTAAACTTAACATACCATGCCGCGGCCTGCACCTGAATGATGTAGGAAACAGCAATCACCAGGGCCGCATCCGCCCCTTGCGCCCCAAAGGCATTAATGGCCAGGGCCAGGGCAATGGACAGATTTCGCATTACCGTTCCATAAACCAGGGCGATGGCATCGCCACGGGAAAACAGCAACCGGCCGACAACAGTGCCGATAATAAAATTCGCCGCATATAAAATAAGCAAGGGTTGCAGGATCTTCCACAGCACTGCCGGATCCTGGGACAACTGCTGTGCCTTCAGGGCAATGGCGACAAAGACAATGCCCAGCACGCCAATCGTTGACAGCGAGGGGAATCGAGGGGCCCAGGTCTTCTTGAACTCTTGCTGTCCATATTTTTTCAGGAAAAAAGAGCGGGTTGCATAACCAAGGGCCATGGGGATAAAGACAATATAGGCAATCTGCTTAACCACCATCACCATATCCATATCCACCTTGGCGCCCATGAGCATCTTGACATAAAACGGCGTTGCCAGCGAGCCAAGGGTCAGACCAATGACCGTCATATTGATGGCCGCCCCCATATTGCCCTTTGCAAAACCCGTCCAGGAGATGGTCATGCCGCTGGTGGGCAGCAATGACGCCAGCAATAAGCCGAGCGCCATATAATGATTCTCAGGAAAAAAATAGAGACCCAGACCATAGGCCAGAAAAGGGACAATGCCAAAATTGATGGCCTGAGTCAGAACCTGCAGCCTGACATTCTTGATCCCCTCCTTGAGATGCTTGATATTCAACGTCACCATCATCGGATAGACCATGAGAAAGGTCAGGGGCATAATCAGCGCTTTTAACGATTTAACCGTTTCCTGATTCACGCCCTTGCCAAAAAGAAAGCCCAGCAACATCATCACCGGGATGGCCACAAAGAGTTTTTTGTTAATTGACAGAAGAAATTTCCACATACATGTGCTCACTCGCTAGAATATTCAACGATACTGATAATCAGCTACAGTCCCCCAGAAAAATCATTTAGCCTCATCAATCATCGATCTGATCTTGGCAACTGTTTCCGCAAGAGATTCCGGAAACTTGGCATCACCAGGAACCATTTCCGCAATATCGGCGGCACTGTAGCTCATATAGCGAATCTGCGTTTTCCCTTCCTTGGAAAAAAACATGACAAATTTGGGCATCAGAATCGCCCTTTCAGGATTAGCAGTCAGGCTTTTATCTGCCTTGGTGGGTTTACAGACCTGCATCATATGCAGATCAAAGTCATCAGGGACAACTCCACCGTGCGCCGTGAAGGTTTGTTTCATATCCATGGTGTCAAGGTTGTTGACGACAAATGCGGACTTCTTACATACTGCTTCAAAATCACGGGCAAACTGGGCCGCGCCCTTGGTGGTCTCCGCCTGATACAAATTTTCATTTCTGTTCATGATTTTTCCTCTTCACAATGAATGCTCCATATTCTTTTCCGACACAAGGAACACCCTTATGTCAGTTTTTTTATCACAACAACACTAGTGAACATATGCACAAAGTAATAGCCCTTGCCCCTTCTGTCAAGCAAATTACGCTTCTCTCGGTTCTCAGGAAACAAACCGTGACATACATGGCAATTTCAGGTAAGTTTTTTATGTAAAAACATCCTTTATCTTTTCTGTCTTAAAAAAAAAATCAACCTTGCGATGTGTCGTTATGACACCCTCTTATTTTTCATAATCCCCATGCAACGTAAACTCTTCTTCCTGCTTCTTCCTTTATCCCTGTTCATTTTGCTTCATACTGCTTATGCTCAGGACAAGCAGAACAAAGATGTCCATTTCTCCGACCTGATCATTACCACTTCAAAAACCCATCTGCTCCTTTTTGGCCTTATCAACAACGGTATCACTGAAGAAATGTTGCAGGGATTACACAACGGTATCCCCATCCAGTTCACCTTTCTGGTTGAGCTCAACAAGAAAGAAAAACACTGGTCCGACCTGCAACTCGCCTCTCTTCAATTTCAACATAGACTCACCTATGATACCCTGCAGGAAAATTACCGGCTTGAGACCAATGAAAAGAGCCAGAAAACGGAGGTATTTCCGCAACTCGACAACGCCTTGAAGGCGATAAATGAGATCAACGGATTACAGGTTCTCGAACTCTCCAAACTCCTCCCGGAAAGTTCCTATCAGCTCCGCATCAAGGCAGAACTCTATAAAAAGACATTGCCCCTGAAACTCAATTATATTGTCCCCTTTGCCTCCTGGTGGGACAGGGAAACCGATTGGCACACGATTGAGTTCACCTATTAAGACGTCTCCTTAAGAAACAGCCGCCCCGCGCATGAACAAAGCAGCACCAAACAGCCCGCGACCTGAGCCTGCCTCTGAACGCCCGGCGTTAAACCCGGCACAGCGTCAACAGAAAAGAAGACTCATCCGCCTGGTCATCCTGACCTGCTTCTGTCTTTTTTTTCTCTTGAGCTGGCTGGAAAAAACCCTGGTCACCAGCAACAGCACACTCCCTGTCAGCAGCAATATTCTGCTCTTTGGCATCATCAATCTCAATGTGCTGCTGGCCCTGCTCATGTTCTTTCTGGTTTTGCGCAATCTGGCAGAACTCCTTTTTGAAAGCCGTCAGAAGTTCTTAGGCACCAAGCTGAAAACAAAATTGGTGACCTCCTTCATCTGTCTCTCACTCGTCCCCTCAATCCTGCTCTTTTTTGTGGCCTTGCAATTTATCTCCACCAGCATGGACTACTGGTTTAACGCCAATATTGAACGATCCCTGCAAGAATCACTGGAGCTTGCCCAGGCAGTCTTTCAGGAGCGAAAAGAACAGGTAAATAAAGAAAGCCACTTGATTGAAGGACTTCTTGCCAAACAGGAGAGACCCCTATCTGACCCGGAAAATATCCAGAAAACGCTGAATGGCATCATCAGCTCTCATCTCACTGATGGCCCGGACAGTCTCACTTTGATTCCTGACAATCAATCTCTCGAAATCAGCGCCTCGACGCCGACACTGGCCAATCTGACGCTGCCCAAGATCCCGCTCAACACTCTGCACGAGGCGCGAAACCAAAAAGAGCCAATTACCCTCGTGCAGGAATCCGCGCCAGGCAATCTGGTCCGTTGCGTTGCCCAGATCGTTTTGGGATCTCTCCCCCCCCAAAAAGCAATTCTGATCACCACCAGATTGATAAAAAAAGAACAAAAGGAGCGAATGACCCTGATCACGCAGGGCATAGAGGACTACCGGCAACTCAAGCACATGAAGAAACCTTTCAAGTTCTGGCTGCTGGCAATCTTGTTCATTGTAACCCTGCTCATCGTCTTTGCCGCTATCTGGTTCGGTTTTTATATCGCCAGAAGAATTACCGATCCCCTTGACAAGCTGGCTACCGCCACCAGAAGGGTTGCCGGAGGAGATCTGGGTTTCGTCCTGGAGAAAAAAGCCGATGATGAAATGGGCTTACTGGTGGATTCCTTCAACACCATGACCTCCAACCTGAATTCCAGCAATACCCGACTGGAAGAGGTCCATAAAGCCCTCCAGAAAAGTTCTCAGGAATCAGAACAACGGAGGCGTTACACCGAAATCATCCTCCAGAATGTCGCCGCCGGTGTAGTCTCACTCGACAACTCCGGCCGAATCACCACCATCAACCGCTTTGCCGAAAAACTTCTCCACATCAACAAGGATCACTTTCTTAATCGGCACTACCAGGAGGTGCTGCTCAAGGGACATGCGGAGATCATCAGCGGCTTTCTCAAAGAATTACAGATCACCGGCAAGACATCCATTGAGCAGCACCTGAAACTCAGCATCCTCAAGGAGAAATTTTCATTACTGGTCAATTTTACCCGGCTCGAAGATGAGAATGGCGACTCACTGGGCTTTGTTCTGGTCTTCGACAACCTGACCAAGCTTGAGAAGATGCAACGCATGGCCGCATGGCGCGAGGTTGCCAGGCGCATCGCCCACGAGATCAAAAACCCACTCACCCCCATTCAACTTTCGGCCCAACGTCTGCGAAGACGCTACCCTGAGATCCTGAAAGAAGAAAATAGTATCTTTGATCAATGCACCCACACCATTATCAAGCAGGTGGATGAGCTGAAACGGCTGGTCAGTGAGTTCTCCCAATTTGCGAGGATGCCCAAGATCCAGCAGGCCGCAGCCGACCTAAGCAAAGTCACCAGAGAGACCCTTTTTCTCTACCAAGAGGCCCACAAAGAGATCGTTTTCACCTGTAGCGAGACCGAGACCATCCCCATCTTCAGCTTTGACGCCGAACAGATCAAACGCTGCCTGATTAACCTTCTGGACAATGCTGTTGCAGTTTTATCGAATGACGGTACAATAGGTGGGACCATAGACATTGTCCTTTCTCTGAACGAAGAGAAGGAAAGCGTTTTTATCAAGATATCCGACAGTGGACCAGGTATACCAGAGGAAGACATTCCAAAACTCTTTGAGCCCTATTTCTCCACCAAGAAAACCGGGACCGGACTGGGACTGGCCATCGTTTCCACCATTGTCGCTGACCACAATGGCTACATCCGGGTCCAGAACAACATCCCGCATGGCTCAATCTTTATTATTGAACTGCCCCTTTTACAGAAAGAAACCAGCTAGATGGCCAAACGCATTCTGATCATAGACGATGAAGTCAGCATCCAGGAATCTCTCTCCGGCATCCTCCAGGACGAAGGATTTTCTCCCCTCTGCGCCTCAACGGCTGAGGCAGGCATTGAGTTGCTGGAAGAAGAACAGGTTGATCTTGTCCTCCTTGATATCTGGATGGGAAAGCACATGGATGGAATGACCGCCCTGGAAAAAATCAAGGAACGTTTTTCGGTGCCGGTGATCATGATCTCCGGACACGGCACCATTGAAACTGCCGTCCAGGCCACCCGCAAAGGGGCCTTCGACTTCATCGAGAAACCCCTTTCCTACGACAAGATCATCCTCGCCATCAACAATGGTCTGCGCTATGCCCAGCTTGAGCAGGAGAATTTTCTGCTCCGGGAAAACAGTGAAAAACCGACCACCCTTACCGGCAACTCCCCGGTGATCAAAGAGCTACGGGCCCAGATCGAACGGGTGGCCCCGTCAGATGCCTGGGTGCTGATCCGCGGCGCCCACGGCACCGGCAAGGAGATCGTGGCCCAATCCATCCACCGACTTTCCCAATCACACGACAAGGCAATGGTCGAGGTCAACTGTGCGGCAATCCCGGAAGAACTGATCGAATCCGAACTCTTTGGCCATGAA
>CAITDH010000231.1 GCA_903891045.1 uncultured Desulfobulbaceae bacterium
CGTTGCTGGCCATGAACACATCTTCCACCGCCGCGACCTCAGGGCTATGGAGCTGGATCACCTCATTGACCCCATCAAAGATCTCATTGAGACGATGGGCAAAGGGAAATTGCTGCGTCGTCTTCACTACCCCGCAGGCAACAAAATGGATCCTGCCGGCAACAACTTCAACAACGCCGTACCCGGTAATCCGGGAGCCAGGATCAATGCCGAGGATACGGGTCATAAAAAAAGGCTGAAGGCTGAAGGCTGAAGGCTGAAGCCTATCAACCGATGCCTACGACAGCTTCTCCATCAGCTCGTTATCAATATCAAAGTTGGCATGCACCTTCTGCACGTCATCATGATCTTCAAGGCTTTCCAGCAATTTGAGCAAGGATATGGCGATCTTCTCGTCAGTCACCTCAACACTGTTCTGCGGGATCATGGTAATGGCGGCCTCAATGAACCGCACCTTGCTGGCCTCAAGGGCATCGTGCACCGCATCAAAGGCATCCGGGGCAGTGATCACCTGGAACTCGTCATCTTCTTCCACCACATCCTCAGCCCCGGCCTCAAGGGCCATGTCCATCAACTGCTCTTCCGTAAGGCCTGCCTTTTCGACCTGCAGCAGCCCTTTCTTGTCAAACATCCAGGCCACACAGCCAGCCGCACCCAGATTGCCGTTATTCTTGGCAAAGAAATGGCGCACATCGGCAACGGTCCGGTTCCGGTTATCGGTCATGCACTCAACAAGCACGGCCACTCCGCCCGGCCCATAGCCCTCATAGAGGATCTCGTCGTAAATAGCCCCTTCCAACTCACCAGTTCCCTTCTTGATGGCCCTGGTAATGTTGTCTTTCGGCATATTCTCTGTTTTGGCAGAGGCAATGGCAGAGCGCAGCCGGGGATTGCCATCAGGGTCACCGCCGCCCATTCGGGCAGCCACGGTGATCTCTTTGATCAACCGGGTAAAGATCTTGCCCCGTTTGGCATCGGTTGCGCCTTTCTTGTGTTTGATTGTTGACCACTTAGAATGTCCTGACATAATATGTTCCTGAAAAAAGGTGAAAGGAATAATTTGAAAGTTAATATCTGAACGATAAACGACAAAGATTAAAGGTTAAATTCTGAAGGCTTAATCGACAGCCAGGGGCTGCTGACCATCCTGTTCACAAAGAGTTTTCAATTTCTTAAACCCCAGCCCCATGACAAAAACCTCCCGGCTCTCGGTTCGGGAACTCTTGGGTTTCACCACCTTGACCTGCTCAAAACGGGCCTGCACCTCCTCCACAAATGCCGGAAAATCCTCACCCTGAAAGGCCTTGCAGAAAAAATTCCCCTTCTCGTGAAGCAGGGTATCGGCCATCAGCAAAGTCTGACGCGCCAGATTCAGCGACTGCTGATGATCGGCCCAGCGATTACCCGTAGTTTTAGGGGCAAGGTCAGAAATCAGAACCTTAAAGGCCGGCCTGATCTTTCGCACCAGCAGCACCAACTCAGGGGCCATGATATCGGCGATGATCCAGTGGATAGGCGCCCCACCAGGCCGCGGGATTTTGGCAGTCTCCTGTAAATCAACACCCACGACAATACCCGTTTCGCCAACGATCTCTGAGGCGTAGAGAGACCAGCTCCCAGGACAGCAGCCCAGGTCCAGCACCGAATCACCCCGACGCAGCAGATGATATTTCTTCTGTGCCTCCTCCAGCTTATAAATGGAGCGGGCCGGATATTTGTCCTGTTTGGCCTTCTGATAATAGAAATCTTTTATTTTACGCATAATTTACACATATTTTCCGCACACTTTATTCCATTTACAGCTCTTTGACAAGACGGAAATCACCGGACAGCATTGAAGTAGGCCACTCCCGCCCGCCCTGATCGTCGCCGCTCCTACGTCTCATTACTCCTGCCCTTCTGTTCCTGTTCCAGATAGAGCCGCACCCATCGGCGCGCGTCCTCCTCACTGGCCACCTCGCCCTCCACCTGCGCCACTTCAAGCGCATCAAGGATATTTGCAAAAAGAGGGCCTGGCGACAACGAGAAGAAGGTGATCAGATCCTGACCACTCAACAAACGTGGTCCTTTGATGGCAGGCTGAATATACTGTTCATAGATCGCCAGCACCTCACCCAGCAGCCCGGACAGTTCCGCCTCCATGGTTGGCGGCTTTTTCTCACCCTGACCGGCCAGGCTGTCAGACATGGCCAGGAGAAACAGGCCAATCAGATCATTTCCCGCCTTTTTGCTGAGATTCAGACAGGCCTTGCGGCTCAGGGGTTGTTCCCGCCGCACATTGCAGAGATGAAAGGGTTGCATGTGCATCCCGATCAGGGCCGCAACCCGTTCCCGGTTTTCATTGCTCCATCTCATCTCCCGGCCCAAATTCAACACCAGCTCCTTGCCCACCTGATCGTGATTATAAAAGGTAACCCGGCCATCTTTATCCTCACGCACCGCCATGGTCACAGGTTTTCCCAGATCGTGGAGCAGGGCCGCCCATTTCAACCGCACCTCCATCCCCGGCTGTCCAATATACTTTCTGATCCTCGCCGCACACTCAGGATAAAACCGGACGGGATCTGCCAGGATCTCCTCCATAAATCCAAGGGCCGCCAGGCTGTGATGAAACACATCCAGATGATGGAATCCCGGCTGTTCCATGCCCACCCCTCGGGCAAGCTCCGGGATAATCTGACAGAGCAGGCCGAA
The DNA here is from genome assembly GCA_903891045.1 of uncultured Desulfobulbaceae bacterium. GTDB lineage: Bacteria > Desulfobacterota > Desulfobulbia > Desulfobulbales > Desulfocapsaceae > UBA2270. The sequence goes on from CAITDH010000231.1 coordinate 2,695, forward strand.
TTGCGCCATCTCCCCCATCACCGCGTGAGCCCGGTCAGAGGCCATGATCAGATCCAGTTCATGACTGATCCGCTCCACCGAAACCGTAGCAATCAAGCCCACATGACGCTCAATCTCTGCTCTTGTCGCCTCCTCTATCCTGAAACCGAGGGTGGCGCAGAGGCGGTAGCCGCGCAACATCCGCAGGGGATCAGCAACAAAGGCCTGGGGACAGGCCCGCAGGATCTGCTCTGCCAGATCGTGGAGACCGTGCAGGGGATCAAGCAGATGCGGCGTGGCAGCACGATCCAGCAAGGCCGCGAAGGAGACCCCCATGGCATTGACCGTATAATCGCGCAGCCCCAGATCCGCCTCAATGGTTTGCGCCCCCTGGCGAAAGCTGGAGAAATCGATAGTCAGCCCCCGCCACACCACTCGTCCTGCCTCTTCCCCGGCACAACCAAGGGGCACAAAAGCGCCGCCACCCAACTCAGCAATCAAGGCCCGACAGCAGGCCACGGCATCATGGGCCACGGTGATATCCAGATCGCCCGGAATCCTGCCCAGCAGCCAGTCACGCACCGTGCCGCCAATGACAAAGAACTCCAGGCCCCGCGCCTCTGCCACCCGCGAAAGGGCACTGATCAGCCGCTTGGGATAATGAGCCAGTCGCTCACGCAACAATGCCAGATCAGGGAGACTGCTGTTTCTTTCTTCTTTCATCTGCCAGCAACTTGGTTTATCGTGTGATATTAAAAATAAGATCATTCCTCAGGCTCGAGTCGGGCTGAAACTCGACCTGCAACCAGCAATTATCCTTCACAATTACCACATCAGAGCGGATATGGATACCCCCACCCAGCGAATGATCAGGATCGGCAAGACCTCTATTGGCCTGCTTGGACTCGATATTGCCATCAACAAGGCCCTGGCCGCAGAGCTGGCAGTTCCTGAAGCTGTTGACTTTATCTTCCTGGCAGTCAAAGAACAAAATTACATCCCTGCCAGCATGGTCGAGAAATACAGGGAGGCCATAGGCCGGGAATACCACCGGCTGCTTGGCATCGATGACGACCAGAATCAAGGATTGATAATCAGGATTCTAGGGACGGGTTGTGTCAGTTGCAACGGCCTACAGACCATGGTCATCGATGCCATGGAGCGGGCCGGCGTTGCCGCCGACATCGAACAGATCCATGACCGCGATGAGATCTGGCGTCTGGGGGTCACCGCCACCCCGGCCCTGATCATCAATGGCCAGCTCAAGATCGCCGGGATCATGCCTACCCTGGCCCAGGTGGAAGGATGGATCCGGGAGGTGTTGCCAAATAATGACTGATCAAATAACCAATCAACCTTTTCTCTATCTGGCGCCCATTCGCGGGATCACCGACTGCCTGTTTCGCAACCTGTTTCAGCACCATTTTGGCGGCGTTGACCAGGCAGTTGCCCCCTTTATCAATCCGCAGCCACATTCAAACTTCGATCCCAGGCAGCTTCACGATCTCCAGCCGGAAGAGAATAAAGCCCTGCCGGTGGTGCCACAATTTCTCCATACCGAACCAGACGGCCTCCTGGCCCTGGCGCATCGCCTGCACGATCTTGGCTATGACCACATCAACTGGAACCTGGGCTGTCCGGCCCCCATGGTCACCCGTAAACGACGGGGCTCTGGCCTGCTGCCCTATCCCGACGCCATCATCGCCATGCTCGATCACATCCTGCCCCGGCTGCCCATGCAGCTCTCCATCAAGACCCGGCTGGGCCTCAACCACCCCGATGAACTGGCCGCCCTTCTGCCCAGGCTCAATGACTACCCGCTCAAAGAGATCATCATCCATACCCGGTTGGGCAAGCAACTCTACAAGGGGA
>CAITDH010000232.1 GCA_903891045.1 uncultured Desulfobulbaceae bacterium
CTTTTAAATTTATATTTCTATATGAACTCACAGTACGGCAGACTTCAGCACCTGTTTGATCAAAATTTCCTTGAATACTCCTCGTATGTCATCAGGGAGCGGGCCATTCCCGACATCCACGATGGTCTGAAGCCGGTACAGCGCCGTATCCTCCAGACCCTGTTCAACATGGATGACGGCCGTTTCCACAAGGTGGCCAATGTTGTGGGTGAGACCATGAAGCTCCACCCCCATGGCGACGCCTCCATCTTTTCCGCCCTGGTGAACCTTGCCAACAAGGAATACCTGATTGAGCGGCAGGGGAATTTCGGCAATATCTATACCGGCGATCAAGCCTCGGCCGCCCGTTATATCGAGTGCCGGCTGACGCCGCTGGCCAAAGAGATCCTGTTCAACAAGGATCTGACCAAATATGTTGAATCGTATGACAGCAGGATGCTGGAACCGGTAACCCTGCCGGCCAAAATTCCCCTGCTGCTGCTGCTCGGGGCTGATGGGATTGCGGTTGGCATGGCCACCAAGATCATGCCTCATAATTTCTGTGAACTCCTTGAGGCCCAGATCAAGATTCTCGGCAATAAGGAAGTCACCCTGTATCCGGATTTCCAGAAGAAGGGGTTGGTAGATGTCTCCCACTATGATCATGGCAATGGCCGGATCCGCTGTCGGGCCCGGATCGAAGAGCTGAATGAAAAGACCATTATTATCAAAGACATCCCCCACGGGACCACCACCCAATCCCTGATCGAGTCCGTTGAGAAGGCAGCCAAGGCCGGGAAAATCAAGATCCTGTCCATCAATGACTATACGGCGGAAGATGTTGAGGTTGAGATCAATCTCGCCCGCGGTGTCTATGCCAAGGAAACCATTGAGGCCCTCTACGCCTTCACCGATTGTGAGGTTGCCATAACCCCCAATCTTACCCTGATCAAGGACAATACCCCGCTGATCTGTACGGTCGAAGAGGTGCTGGAACACAACACCCAGAAGCTTGTCCACGACCTGACTAAAGAGCTGGAGATTGACCTCTCCAGGCTCCAGGAAAAGCTGCACGCCAGGCTCCTTGAGCAGATCTTTATCGAGGAGCGGCTTTATAAGCAGATTGAGGAGGAAACCAGTTACAAGGCGGTGGTCAAGAGCGTTGACATCGCCCTGCAACCCTTTACCGGAGAGCTTCTTCGGTCAGTTACCAATGAAGACATAGAACGGTTGCTTGAGATCAAGATCAAGCGCATCTCCCGCTATGATATCAACAAGCAACAGAAAGAGATCAAGGAGATCCGCAGCGAGATCAAGACGATCACCCATCACCTTAAAGATATGATTGGCTACACCATCTCCTTTCTTGGCGATCTGCTGAAAAAATATGGTCACCTGTACCCCAGACAAACAGCGCTCTGCGAGTTTGAGGAGGTCAGCGCCCGGAGCGTGGCCCTGGCCAATCTGGTGGTCGGGTACCAGCGGTCGACTGGATTCTTAGGCCACAACATCAAGGCCGAGGACGAAAAACAGGACTTTACCCTGAACTGCTCTGAGTACGACCGATTATTACTGATCTTTAGCGACGGCATGTACAAGGTGATACCGGTGACCGACAAACTCTTTGTCGGTCATGAATTGGCCTGGATCGGGGTGGTCGAAGAGGGGCTCATCTTCAATATTTTATACCGGGATGGCCAGGAGAATCTGACCTATGCCAAACGTTTTACCACCCCTAAATTTATCCTGGAAAAAGAGTACCGACTCTTCCTCGAAGACAAGCGGTCAAAAATTTTGCTGCTGTTGATGGGGGAGGGTGCCAGCGCCCATGTCAGTCTTGCGCCTTCCGCGCGCGCCAAGAGCAATACCATGGAGGTCTATTTTGATGAATATCTGCTCAAAAATCCAAACGCCAAAGGAAAACGGATTGCGGCCCGGGTGGTAAGAAAGGTGGCAGATTCCACCGGCAAGGCCGCACCAAGACCCCAGAGGCAGAATATGCCCCTGCTTGACTTAGTGACGGCCGCCAAGGATGGCGACCCGCAAGAGGGAAGGGCAGCGGAGGAAGAAGAAGGCAAAGAGAAGGAGTAGTTCCATTTCTCAAATTTCTCAATCAAGATGGAAACGCGAAGGCAAGCGAGCAGTGACAAGGCAGTACAGTGGGAGCAGCGTAGCCCACAGCAGTGAAACGGCAAAGTTAACGCTTGACTTAGAAAGGGAATAACTTATCTGATCACAGGCAAGCTATCAACAAAGGCGTTCATATTTATCTGTATCTGCTGATATTCTTCTCCGCTCAGTCCGGCGCCGAACGCCACCATCCGGGCCATATCAGCGGTGAGAAAATCTCCGGGGTCATGGGCGTCGGCATTGACCACGAGTCTGGCCCCAGCCCTTAACGCCATCTTTGCGACATGACCATTGGTCAGGGAATGTCCTTTTCGGCCGGAAAGTTCAAGAAAAACCCCTTTTTGTGCCGCCAAGTGCGCTTCTGCCTCACAGATAAAGCCGGGATGCGATAGGATATCAGCCCCGGCCTCAATGGCCGCCATATTAGTGCCAAGGGCAACGGGTTCCACGATGGTCTCGCCATGCACCACCACCACCTGCGCTCCCAGCTCGCGTGCCTTGCGGACCAGCGAGGCGATGAGGGCAGGGGGGACATGGGTCAGTTCGATACCCGGAAGAAGCCTGGTTTTGCAGAAGGGCCCCATATCCCTTGCCGCCTGAATCATGCGGGGAATAATGAAGTCCATATTGGAACTGTCGGCATGATCGGTAATGGCGACCGCCTTATAGCCAAGGACTTCAACCCGCCGCAGATGCTCGGCAGGAACCAGGGCCCCGTCACTGAAAAAAGTATGGGTGTGGAGATCAATCATGATGATAAACCTGTTGTGGAAGTAAAATCAATCCTGCCGTTAAGTGAATGCTGACCCGCATGGTAAATGGTGACATTGACGATATCACCGGGGAAACACTCGATTTTTTCTTCAATATGGACAATATGGTTGGTCTCAGTCCGGCCCACCATATTGTCCTGAGTGACCTTTTCAATCATGACCGGCAGGCATTTACCCACATACAGACTGTTCTGCTCCAGACAAATCTCATCCTGCCGCTTCTGGAACCTGGATAACCGCTCTGATTTCACCTGCTCATCCACCTTATCATCAAAATCAGCGGACCTGGTACCGGGGCGATCAGAATACTTGAAAGAAAAGGAACTATGGAAACGAACATGTTCCAGAAGCTCCATCGTCTCTTCGAAATCAGCATCAGTCTCCCCAGGAAATCCGACGATAACATCGGTACTGAGGGCAATATCAGGACGGAATGATCGCAGTTCCGCCACCCTTTGCAAATACAATTCCCTGGTGTACTTCCGGTTCATTTTACTCAAAACGGCATTGGAGCCGGACTGCACCGGGAGATGAAACTGGGGGCAGAGGATCTCGATCTCGTTAAAGCAGCGCATGAGCTCCAGAGAGAGATCTTTGGGATTAGAGGTGGTGAAGCGCAGCCGTTTTAATCCTTGAATGGCTGCCACCTCACGCAGAAGCTGCGAGAAAGAGTATCCGCTCCCGTCCGTTGTGACCGGGTTGGTGCGTCCATAAGAATTAACGTTCTGGCCAAGAAGAGTGATCTCCCGCACCCCGGCATCAACAAGAACATGAGCTTCCTCGATGATATCTTTGAATTTTCGCGATATTTCCCGCCCCCTGGTGTAAGGGACAACGCAATAGGTACAGTAATTATTGCACCCCTGCATAATGGTAAGAAACTTCCTGAAAGGACGGGCAGGGAAGGGGGATTGCAGCTCTCCATGCGAGATCAGCTTGGGCAGGGTCGGGATGAAAGCCGGAATCTCGTATGCATCTGACATACCGATTGCCACCTTGCTTGCCCCACGGGTGGCCTCCAGCAGGTCAGCCAATTCATATATGTTCTGGGTCCCAATCACCAAATCCACATGGGGCATGCGTTCGCAAAGCTCCTCGCCTTCCTGCTGGGCGACACACCCGGCAACGCAGATCTTCATCCCCGGCCGTCTTTTTTTGACCTTCCTCAAAACCCCGAGCAGGCTCATCGCCTTTTGTTCCGCCTTGGCCCGGATAGAACAGGTATTCAGAATTACCACATCGGCATCTTCCAGTTCCATGGACTCGACATAGCCCTTCTCAGCAAGCAACTGGGCCATGATCTCAGAATCACGTTCGTTCATCTGACAACCAAAGGTTTTGATACTAAACGAAAACTGTTTCATTGTATTTTAATACCATTCAATAATGAGATGGCCGACATATCTATATTTAACATTAACGTAATGCGTATTTACTGAGCCCAGGGGCCAACGCAGACAAAAGCTCAAAGAGCAGAGGTTCTGATTCAGCCGGATAACGAAGACGAACCGTTCCTATTTTTCCATCAACACTGGAAAGGATCGCCAGGCCATCATAGCCCTCCAGAATAGACTTGAGAAAATGAAATCTGCCAGGGACGATACCGAGATAGAGCTCTCTGAATGTAGGCGCATCCATAATAAATACGATCTCTACACTGAGAGCGAGGAATCAATTACGCCCATCTGGTCCTTGCGGGCAGCAAGAAGGGGAGCGACAATCTCTTCAATATACTCACTGGTCTGGGCGGCAGCCCGGCCGGTAAACTGGGTATAATCGCCAACCAGGGCCTGAAGGTCCTCCATGGTAAAGGGGATCCGTGGGTCGCTGGCCAGACGTTGCAGCAGGTCATTGTCACCGCCTTCTTCCTTGACGACCTTGCCGGCGGCCAGGGAGTGCTCCTTGATCACTTCATGCATTTCCTGACGGCTCTCGCCTTTCTCCACGGCCTCCATGAGGATCTTTTCAGTAGACATAAATGGCAGCTCCATCCGCAGATGTCTTTCTATCTGTTTTGGAAAGACAACCATTTGCGATGTAATGTTAACGTAAAGCTTGAGAATTGCATCAGCCAGCAGGAAGGCCTGAGGAATATCCATGCGGCGAATCGCAGAGTCATCAAGGGTACGTTCAAACCACTGATTGGCAAAGGTGGCGGCAAAATCAGCGGGCAGACCCATGAGCTTACGAGCAAGGCCGGTCATGCGCTCAGAGCGCATAGGGTTCCGCTTGTAGGCCATTGCCGAGGAGCCTGTTTGATTCTTGGCAAAAGGTTCCTCCTGCACCTTGAGATTGGAAAGCAACCTCAAGTCAACTGCGAACTTATGAGCAGAACTCCCTATACCAGCGAGCGTTTCCGCCAGTTTCATGTCAAGTTTTCGAGGATAGGTCTGACCCGTCACCGCAAAGGCCTCATCAAAGCCAAGCTTCCTGGAAACCAACAGATCCAGATCCCTGACCTTCTGATTATCCCCCTTAAAGAGCTCAATAAAGGTTGCCTGGGTGCCGACAGTACCTTTTGCCCCTCGGGCCTTTACCTGACCCAGAAACGAATCAATATACTCAAGATCCATAACAAGATCCTGAATATAGAGAGTATTTCTCTTGCCAACCGTTGTTGGCTGGGCGGGTTGATAGTGGGTGAATCCCAAGGTTGGCAGATCTTTATATTTCAGGGCAAATTCCGCAAGGTTCTGGATGACCTGGAGCAAGGCCGCCCTGATCAAGGTAAAGGCCTTCTTCTGGAGGATCAGATCGGTATTACAGACTACAAATTGCGAGGTCGCGCCAAGATGAATAATCCCTTCAGCGAGTGGACATTTTGTCCCAAATTCAAAGACATGGGCCATAACATCATGACGGATCTCTTTCTCCTTAGCCGCCGCCAGATCGTAATCAATATTCTCGACATTAGCCCGCATCTGGGCAAGCATCTCTGGCTTAACAATATCAGTCAGCCCCAGTTCGTACTGGGCCTCAGCCAAGGCAACCCAGCATCGTCGCCAAGAGGTAAATTTGGTTTTTTCCGAAAAGAGCTCCTGCATATCTCGGCTGGTATAGCGGCTCACCAAAGGCTCTTGGTAAATATCTCGGTTCATGAAATACTCCTAAATAAACAGATACACATATTACGATCGCCGGGGAAACACGTTGATCCCACAAACGATTCTCATGGTTGAACAAAACAATACAGTGATACGAGAAATAAGATTTTTTCAGCAGTTACTGATACCACGGATTCAGCAAAAGAGAAAGAGCAACTACTTTATGCAGAACGCCTCTTGCATCAACTCCAGACACAAAACCAACACTCTGAAACTGGGGTCA
>CAITDH010000233.1 GCA_903891045.1 uncultured Desulfobulbaceae bacterium
CGTGCCCAAGGATGATCCAACCCTGCTCTTTACCAATGCCGGCATGGTCCAGTTTAAGACGGTTTTCATGGGTGAAGACCGACGGGATTATGTACGGGCCACCACCAGTCAGCGCTGTGTGCGGGCCGGCGGCAAACATAATGATCTTGAAAATGTCGGGTACACGGCACGGCATCATACTTTTTTTGAGATGCTGGGGAATTTTTCTTTTGGAGATTATTTCAAGGAAGACGCCATCCGCTATGCCTGGGAGTTTCTTATCAGCGAGCTTGGCATACCCCCTGAACAGCTCTGGGTTTCGGTCTATGAAGAGGATGACGAGGCGTTTGCTTTGTGGGAAAAGGTTGAGGGATTGCTGCCGGGACGCATTGTCCGCATGGGGGTGAAGGATAACTTCTGGGCCATGGGTGATACCGGTCCCTGCGGCCCTTGCTCGGAGATCCATATTGATCAAGGGCTGGCTGCTGGCTGCGGTCGTCCTGACTGCGCTCTGGGCTGTGATTGTGATCGTTTTCTTGAGTTGTGGAATCTGGTCTTCATGCAGTTTAATCGCACGGCAGATGGGGTCATGACCCGACTGCCCAAACCCAGTATTGATACCGGGATGGGGTTGGAACGGGTAGCGGCGGTGCTCCAGGGAAAGGTCAATAACTATGACTCCGATCTCTTCCATCCAATTATTAGCCGGTTGGAAGGGCTCTCGGGACGTGTCTATGGGCAGGATCTGGCCGATACCACAGCCATGCGGGTCATTGCCGATCATGCCCGGGCCACCGCCTTTCTGGTGGCGGATGGGGTCCTCCCTGCCAATGAGGGTCGGGGATATGTCCTGCGTCGGATCATGCGTCGGGCCGTGCGCTTTGGTCGGAATCTCGGGCTGGCTAATCCCTTTATGGATGAGGTGACGTCAACGGTTGTCGTAACCTTGGCCCATGCTTATCCGCACCTGCTTGATGCTGTCGAATTATTGAAGAAAGTGGTTGTCAATGAAGAGGAGCGTTTCCGTGAGACCCTGGAGAATGGTCTTCTCCTCTTGGATGAGGAGATCGAGCGGATTGGTCAGGACAGTGATCCCATGATTGCTGGTGATTTTATTTTCCGGTTGTATGACACCTATGGGTTTCCCATGGATATTGTCCGTGATATCTCGCTGGAGAAAAAGATCGGTTTTGATGAGGCGGGATTTCATGTGGCCATGGAACAGCAGCGCGCCAAGTCCCGGGCCTCGTGGAAGGGGGATGGTGTTAAACTCCGGGAGCAGGGGGTGAAAGATCTGGTTGAATCTGGGGCGAAGGCGGAATTTGTTGGTTACGAACAGTTGGATGTCAAGGTTCGGGTTCAGACACTGTTGAGTGCAGATGGTCTGGAGGTTGCGGAGATTGTCTGCGGCGCTGAAGGACGACTCTTTGTCCTGAAGACGCCTTTTTATGCGGAATCTGGCGGGCAGGCCGGTGATGTGGGGCTTGTACGATGGCCGAGCGGCCATGGATCTATCCTTGGCACTGTCACCGGGGCTGATGGAATTGTCCTTCATCATTTGCGGGTTGAAGAGGGGGTGTTGCGTATAGGCCAGGAGATAGAACTTGCCGTGGCCCAAGGTGAGCGTGGTGATACTGCCGCTAATCATACAAGCACCCATCTGCTGCAGGCTGCTATGCGTGAGATCCTGGGAGAACATATCAAGCAGTCGGGATCACTGGTCACTCCCGAGAGGTTACGTTTTGATTTTACCCATTTCACGCCACTCAGTCAGGAAGAGATCAGGAAAATTGAGCAGAGAGTTAATGAGAAGATCCGTGAAAATCTTTCCATTGATACGCAGGTTCTGTTGCGGGATGAGGCCATTCAGCAGGGGGCTACTGCCCTTTTTGGTGAAAAATATGGTGACCAGGTTCGGGTGGTTTCGGCTGGAGATTTCAGTAAGGAGCTTTGTGGCGGAACCCATGTAACAGCAACCGGGGCTATTGGTTTGTTCAAGATTCTGTCTGAAAATGGTATCGCTTCGGGGGTCAGGCGTATTGAAGCCCTCACCGGACGGGCTGCCTTGGCGTATGTCCAGGGGATGGGCCTGCGTGAGCAGGAGCTTTGCCAGGCCCTCAATGTTAGACCAGAAGGGATTCATGATAAATTTAAATCCCTGGTCATGGCTCAGAAACAGTTGGAAAAACAGGTGGTAGATCTTGCTACTAGGCTTGCCTCCACTGATCTTGAAGACCTGTTTCGTTCGCCAATCGAGGTGAATGGAATCAAGGTGATAGCAGCAAAGATTGCCTTAGAAAGTCCGCAAACCTTGCGGGAAGTAGGTGATCGGGTGCGGGATCATATGGGGTCTGGAGTGGCAGTGCTTGGTGGTGTTCTTAAGGAGAAGGTTGCGCTTTTGGCCATTGTTTCCCATGATCTTACCGATAAAATCTCGGCGGGGGTATTGGTAGGCAAGGTTGCAGCCATGGTTGGCGGTAAGGGCGGAGGAAGGGCGGATATGGCTCAGGCTGGCGGACCAATGACAGATAAATTGGGCGGGGCGATCAGTGCTGTTCCTGAATGTGTGCGGGAAATTGTTGGAGAATAAGGGATTGCTTGGGATTTATTTTGGGCGGAAGAAAAAGGAAAAAGAACTAAAAGAGTTGATTATTGTTGAGAAATAAGGCGTCAATATACACCATAAAAAAAGTTGACATGCCTTATTTTATGATGTACAACCGATCTCCGTATTGATGAATCATCATTCATTTTGAATGAAATTTTCAGGTATCTTAGCTGAACGGGAGCGTATAAAAATGATTACAATGGATATCACCCTCGTGATTCAGATAGTAAACATGTTTGTTTTGATGTTTCTGCTGAATGCAATTATTTATAAGCCGGTGCGGACAATATTACGTGATCGCGCAGCTAAATTTCAGGGAATGCATGATGATGTGGCCAAGTTGCAGGAGAATGCTCGTCGCCGACAGGAAGAAGTGAACAAAAAAATGGCAGTGGCATCTGGAAGGGCAAAGGCAGCATTGGACTCGGCAAAGGCTGGAGCTCAGGCGGCTGGTGATGAAAAGCTTGCGGCGATCAAGGCTGAGGCCGGGGCTGCAAAAGATACGCAGTTGGCAGAGGTGAAGGTGCAGATTGTGAGTGCTGGAAAAGAGCTTCAGGCTAATCTGGATGGTTTCGCAACTGCCATGGCGAGTAAAATTCTGGGAAGGAGTTTCTGAGATGAAAAGGGTGAAGCAAATAGCCACAAAAAGTGCTCTGGTCACAGCAGCGTTTTGGCTCACCTTGGCTGTGGGCAGCGCCTGGGCGTCTGAGGTCGTTCATGATGTGGGTGCGCAGGTTGGAGTAGGCCATGCTGCCACAGTTGTTGAGCATGGCACAGATGCGGCGGTTCATGGAGAAGTAGCTACGGGCGCGCATGGGGCCACTGCGGGGCATGCGGCAGCTCATGATAGTCTCTCGCCTGCCAAGTTGAAAGACTTGGGGCTCAGGGTGATGAACTTTGTTGCCTTGATGATTATCCTGATCAAGTTTGCTGCCAAGCCTATTGGGTCCGCTCTGTCTGGGCGGCGCAAGCAAGTAAAGGAGGACCTGGATGCCCTTGAGGCTAAGAAATTTGAGGCGGAACGTTCATACAAAGAGTTTTCGGCAAAACTTGCCTCCGTTGAGAAAGATGTTGATTTAATCGTGGAGAAGGCAATAGCTCAGGCCGAGATTGAAAAGGTTAAGATTATTGAGCGGGCCGAAAAGGCTGCGGAAGATATCAAGCGTCAAGCGCAGATGACAGTTGCCAATGAGGTGATTGCTGCTAGGCGGATGCTGAAAAATGAGATCGCGGACAAGGCGGCGATCATGGCTGAGGCGTTAATCCTGAAGAATCTGACCGAAGATGATCAGGTCAAGATTGTGGAAGATTACTTAGATAAGGTAGGGGCCATCCAGTGAAACAGACAATCTTAGCACGAAGATATGCCAAGGCACTTTTTGCTGTTGGCAAAGAAGCAGAAAAGTTTGAGGAGTATAATGAGACACTTCAGGGAGTTGCTCGGTTGTATGTCTCGCACTCAGAAGTGGCAGATGCTTTGACCAATCCGCTTTATCCCCTGGATATCCGCCAGAAGGTAATGGCTGGTATGATTGCTTCCATGGGCGTTGAAAAATCCATGGCTAATTTTCTTAACCTGCTGGTGGAGAAAAAACGAGCCGGGATTCTTCCTGAGGTGGCAGAAGAGTATCAGGCCATGGTTGACAATGAAAAAAATGTCAGTCACGGCAGTGTCGTCTCAGCTATTGAATTAAGTGAAGCATTGCAGGTTAAGGTTCGGGCAACATTAGAAAAGCTTACTGGCAAGAAGGTAGAGCTGACCACTAGTGTCGATCCTTCAATTATGGGTGGCATCATTGCCAAGGTCGGGGATTTGGAACTGGATGGTAGTATCAGAACACAACTTGCAAGTTTAAAAGATTCCATAAAGGGGAGAGAGTAGAAATGCAAATCAGAGCAGAAGAAATCAGTCAAATTATTAAAGATCAGATTGGTGAATATGAGACCAGTATTGATTTGAATGAGACCGGAACTGTTATCTCCGTTGGTGACGGTATTGCCCGTGTTTACGGCGTTCAGAACTGTATGGCCATGGAGCTCCTTGAGTTTCCCGGTGGCATTATGGGTCTTGCCTTGAACCTTGAGGAAGACAATGTAGGTTGCGCTATCCTCGGCAGTGTCAGAGGGATCAAAGAAGGCGATATCGTCAAGCGTACCGGCAAGATTGCAGAAGTTCCTGTAGGTCCGGCCATGGAAGGACGTGTGGTTGATGGTATCGGTCAGCCTATTGATGGACAGGGGCCAATCAATACCACTGAGACCTCCAAGATTGAGGTTATTGCCCCAGGCGTTATTGCTCGTAAAGGTGTGCATCAACCCTGCTACACCGGAGCCAAGGCCGTCGATGCCATGACTCCAGTTGGTAAGGGACAGCGTGAGTTGGTAATCGGTGATCGTCAGATTGGTAAAACTGCCCTCTGCGTTGATGCAATCATTGCCCAGAAAGAGACCGATGTGCATTGTATCTATGTTGCCGTTGGTCAGAAAAAATCAACAGTGGCACTGGTTGTTGAGGCCTTGAGAAAACATGGCGCCATGGCGTATACCACTGTGGTTGCCGCCTGTGCCTCTGATCCGGCGCCAATGCAGTATGTTGCCCCTTTTGCCGGCACCTCCATGGGTGAGTATTATCGGGATAAAGGTCAGCACGCACTGATCATTTATGATGACCTTTCCAAACAGGCCGTTGCCTATCGTGAACTTTCTCTGCTGCTTCGTCGTCCACCAGGTCGTGAGGCCTATCCTGGCGATATTTTCTTCAACCATTCTCGCTTGCTTGAGCGTTCTGCCAAGCTCAGTGATGAACTTGGTGCTGGTTCGCTGACCGCCCTGCCCATCATTGAGACCCAGGCCGGTGACGTTTCTGCCTTTATCCCCACTAATGTTATCTCCATTACTGATGGGCAGGTTTATCTGCAACCAGATCTCTTCTTCGCAGGTGTTCGGCCAGCGATCAATGTCGGGCTTTCAGTTTCCCGCGTTGGTGGTTCTGCCCAGGTCAAGGCCATGAAACAGGTGGCAGGTACCCTGCGACTTGATCTTGCCCAGTATCGTGAGCTTGCCGCCTTTGCCGCCTTTGGTTCTGACCTTGATGCCGCTACCCAGGCCCAGTTGACCCGTGGTGAGCGTCTGGTTGAGATCCTCAAACAGCCACAGTATCGGCCGCTGCCCATGCAGAAACAGGTGACCATCCTCTATGCTGGCGCCAATGGATACCTTGATTCCCTGCCCATTAATACTCTTAAGGATTATGAAGCAGAGTTGTTCGATTATATTGAGTCCAACGATCCTTCAATCTTTGCCGATTTGAAGGCGCAGGAAGTCTTTACTGACGAGATCAAAGCCAATCTCAATAAGGCTCTGACCAGTTTCGGTGCAACTTTCAAAGCAACCAGGGGTATCAATTAATGGTATCAACCAAGAGAGGATAGAGTTCTGCCATGGCGAGCTTAAAAGACATTAAGAACAAGATTGTAGGCGTTAAGAAGACGGCGCAGATAACAAAGGCCATGAATATGGTCGCCTCTGCAAGGCTTCGCGGTGCCCAAACGAAGATGGAGGCCTTCAGGGCTTACTCTTCTAAGTTTGATGAGGCGATGTCCAATTTGTCAGGAGGGGCCAATATTTCAGCCTTTCCCTTGATGGAGGTTAGAAATGTTGCCACTGTGGAAATAGTGGTTGTCACCTCAGACCGTGGACTGTGTGGCTCTTTCAATGCAAATATCAATAAACTTGCAGAGAAAAAGATGAAGGCCTACGAAGCGGAAGGAAAAAAAGTCAGCTTTGTCTGTGTGGGCAAGAAGAGCAGCCAGTATTTTAAAAAGACCGGCAAGGTGCGAAAGGCTTATACAGATATTATGGCATCTTTTCAGATGTTCCATGCTCGTGAAATTGCCCAGGATGTTGCTGACAATTTTGTGAAGGGCAAAGCCGATAAGGTTGAAGTTCTGTATGGTCATTTCAAATCAGTGGCAGTGCAGCAACCGGCCGTTCAGGAAATGTTACCGGTGCAGCCAGTCGCTGATGTTTCAGGTGCTAGCAAGAAAGCAATAAGTGGTGATTATATCTATGAACCTTCCACGGAAGAGATCATGGATGTGATGCAGCCATTGTATCTGAATGTTATTTTGTATCATGCTATGCTTGAGGTTGGTGCCAGTGAGCATGCCGCGCGAATGACGGCGATGGAGAATGCCACATCTGCCTGTCGTGATATCGTAAATAACCTGACCCTGGTTTACAACAAGGCGCGTCAGGCTGCAGTTACCGGTGAGTTGATGGATATCGTTGGTGGCGCTGAAGCCCTTAAGGGATAATAGGCCATTACCAATTTTAAGACTTTGAGGAGGGGTGAATCCCTATGAGTGAACAAAACGTAGGAAAAATAATTAAAGTAATTGGTCCGGTAGTTGACGTTGAATTTCAACCCGGTAAGCTTCCAAGTATCATGAATGCGCTTTTTGTCAGTAATCCTGGCATTTCTGATGTGGCTGATAATTTGGTTATTGAGGTTGCCCAGCATCTTGGAGATAATGCCTGTCGTTGTATCGCCATGGATGCTACCGATGGTCTGGTACGCGGCATGGAGGCTCGCGACAGCGGCCTGCCAATCACTATTCCGGTTGGGCCAGCTGCCCTTGGCCGGATTATGAATGTTGTAGGGCGTCCAGTTGATGGATTGGGTCCCATTAATTCAGATAAGAGCATGTCTATTCACCGTGAGGCTCCTTTGTTTACCGAGCAGGATACCGAGGTTCGGGTTCTTGAGACGGGTATCAAGGTTATTGATCTCCTCGTACCTTTCCCATTGGGTGGTAAGATGGGTCTGTTTGGTGGTGCTGGTTGCGGCAAGACCGTTATCATGATGGAGATGGTAAATAATATTGCCCAGCATCATGGCGGTATATCCGTATTCTGTGGTGTTGGTGAGCGTACCCGTGAAGGCAACGATCTATATCAAGAGATGAAGACTTCAGGTGTACTGCCAAAAGCTGCATTAGTGTATGGTCAGATGACGGAGCCTCCAGGAGCGCGTTCTCGGGTTGCCCTTACTGGTTTGACTGCTGCTGAGTATTTCCGTGACGAAGAGGGCCAGGATGTGCTCTTCTTCGTTGACAATATCTTCCGTTTTACTCAGGCTGGTTCCGAGGTATCTGCTCTACTTGGACGTATTCCATCTGCTGTTGGTTATCAGCCAACACTGGCCACTGACCTTGGTGCCTTGCAGGAGCGTATTACTTCAACAACAAAGGGTTCTATTACTGCTGTTCAGTGTGTTTACGTTCCTGCTGACGACTTGACCGATCCCGCGCCTGCTACTACCTTTGCCCATCTTGACGGTACAGTTGTTTTGTCCCGGCAGATTGCAGAGTTGGGAATCTATCCAGCAGTAGATCCTTTGGACTCCACATCCCGTATTCTTGACCCCAATGTTGTTGGTCAGGAACATTATGATGTTGCCCGTGGAGTGCAGATCACCTTGCAGAAGTATAAGGATCTTCAGGATATTATCGCGATTCTTGGTATGGACGAGCTGTCTGAAAGTGATCAGCTCCTTGTCGGCCGAGCCCGTAAGATTCAGCGTTTTCTGTCCCAACCCTTTACTGTTGCCGAGGTTTTTACCGGCATGGATGGGAAGTTTGTGAAGGTTGCTGATACCGTTCAGGGATTTAAGGCAATCCTGGAAGGTAAGTATGATCATATGGGTGAGAATTCCTTCTATATGGTTGGCCCCATCGAAGAGGCCCTTGCCAAGGAAGCAGGCAAAGAGAAGGCATAATCTTCTTTATGTCGGTCTCGGCAGTAAACTGTTACAGTTATTCTAGAACAACGGCTTAAGAGGTCAAATCAATGGCTCAACAAATACGACTTGAAGTAGTTACTCCCAATGGTGCTGTTGTCAGTGAAGATGTCGATATCGTCAATGCTCCAGGTTATGGAGGCGATTTTGGTGTTCTTGCCAACCATGCTCCCTTTCTTTCCACAATCAGGATTGGTTTGTTGTCCTATGAGCAGGGAAAGAAACGTGAGAATCTCATGATCAGTGGTGGATTCTGTGAAGTGTCCAATAACAAGATCACATTTTTAGTGGAAAGTGCTGAGATTGGTCAACAGATTGACGTTGACAGGGCCATGAAGGCTAAAGAACGTGCCGAGCAACGTCTTGCCAAGGCTGCTCAGCATGATGATTTAATCAATAGAACTCGAGCTGAGGCTGCGTTGCAGCGTGCGCTTGCACGGATGAAGGTCTCTAAAATGTCTTGATTCCTCACAAGATAAGTGATAAAAAAAGGTCGTTCCTCTCGGGGAAACGACCTTTTTTTTATCTTGTTCACCGTGCATTTTTTCATGTTGTTATCACCAAACTAACTATCCAAAATGCTTAAGGAAAATATGAAAACACAAGAGCGTATGGCGATTGCCCGACAGATGCCTGTAGAATTACCTGTATCTGAGCGTATTCGCAATTTTGATGAAATAGTGGCCGGTTACTCCATGGAAACGGCAGTTCTGGAAGCCAACCGATGTCTTCAATGCAAAAAACCAGCATGCCGGGATGGGTGTCCCATTCATAATGATATCCCCGGTTTTATAGCTCTGTTGCGCGAGGGGGAGCTTGAGAAGGCATATTGGAAGATCAGGGAGACATCTTCCATGCCCGCCGTTTGTTCACGGGTCTGTCCCCATGAGTTTCAGTGTGAAGGCTCGTGTATCCGGGGTAAAGGGAAAGGTCAGGCTGTGGCTGTTGGGATGCTCGAACGTTTTGTTGTGGACTGGATGGTTGTTAATAACAAGAACATGTTTACTCCCTGCGCCCTGCCGGTTGGCAAGAAGGTTGCTATTGTTGGTTCTGGTCCTGCCGGGATGTCAGTTGCCTATTATCTGTCCCATAAGGGTATTGCCTGTACGGTCTTTGAAAGTCTTTCTGAATTTGGAGGAATGTTAACTGTTGGCATTCCTGGCTTTCGGCTGCCTCGTGATATTATTCAGGCTGAATTTGATGCCCTGAAAAGTTGTGGGGTGACTATCTTGCAAGGAGTGACCATCGGCCGGGATAAAAGTCTGGCGGATCTGAAAAAGGAAGGTTTTGATGCAATCTTTCTTGGAGTTGGGGCCCATGCCAGTCGTAAATTGGGTTTGGAAAATGAGGAGAATACCGAAGGGGTAATGCATGGTGTTGATTATTTGCGCCGTATCAATCTTGGAGAAAAAATAGATCTTGGGAAAAAGGTTGTGGTTGTTGGTGGCGGCAATGTGGCCATTGATGTGGCTCGCACCGCGCTGCGGCTTGGTTCGACTGATGTGTTTATCCTCTATCGTCGGTCTAAAGATGAGATGCCCGCATCACGGGCTGAGGTACACCATCTTGAGGAAGAGGGGGTTCGCATTGAGATGCTGGCAGCACCTGTGAAAATTCTTTCCGAGGACGGAAAACTTGTTGGTGTCGAGTGTGTGCGTATGGAGCTTGGCGAACCTGATTCCTCGGGAAGAAGAAGACCGGTGATGCAGGAGTCGTCTAACTTTATCATCAAGGCAGATTCCATTGTTCCTGCCATCAGTCAGAATGTTGACCATACGGCTGACCATGGCTTGGAGTTTAAACTTACCAATTGGGGTACCTATGATACTGATCCCTTAACCTTGCAGACTTCTGTCGGTTGGATTTTTGCTGGTGGGGATAATGTTCTGGGTCCGCAGACAGCGGCCAAGGCCGTGTATCAAGGCAAGGTGGCCGCAGAATCTATTGAGCGTTTTCTTAACGGACAGGATCTGATGACCGAGCGGCAATTTCTCTGTGAGTTGGATTGATAAAAACAAGAACCCTCAGACAGCTTAAATGGTCTGGGGGATTTTAAACAAGAAATTCCCAATCTCAAACTCGGAAACTGTATAATCCTGCACTATTTCTCTCTGAATCGACTTGCACATAATTTTTTATGGCTGCAGCCCTATTTGTGGAGTAAAATTGAGTAACATCTTGTAATCAGGACAGAACTATCCTGTCCGTCCTGTTGCGTGATGCTGGCAGGAGCCTGTGCCTCCCGCCCTGCTTTATGGAAACGCAGGGCACACCTATTTTACAGCTATTTGGACAATCAAGTGAAGAATCATCTCCATGGAGGGTGTGCAACCAACCTGTGGAAATAATCACGAACTCGTTTCCATCCATAGTTAGGGTTTTGCTCCGCATTTTCTTTCTGGCCGTCTGGAAAAACGGACAGCACATTTGCTGAACCTGATCCACCTCCATGCCAGCATCATCAATGTAGTAAAGATCGAACTCAAGTGTTTCTTGCCGCTACCAAATAATTATCTAACCCCCATCCCTGTAATCAGGGACAACGAAGGATGAAACTTTTGTAAAAAGTGGTCATAATTACCCTTGCCAGTAGTTCCAACGGATTATTTCTAAGCCATCGGAGGGTAATTATGACCACAAAAAAAGATAGCAC
>CAITDH010000234.1 GCA_903891045.1 uncultured Desulfobulbaceae bacterium
GTGCTATCTTTTTTTGTGGTCATAATTACCCTCCGATGGCTTAGAAATAATCCGTTGGAACTACTGGCAAGGGTAATTATGACCACTTTTTACAAAAGTTTCATCCTTCGTTGTCCCTGATTACAGGGATGGGGGTTAGACGCCACTCGAAGATCATTTTAGCGTTACAATAATTTTCGAACAGTGTACTAAGACTTCATTTTTGGAAGGACACTTGATCTTTCCAGATCAATGATGATGGTGCTGGTGTCCATGATCCGGCATCTCCCCGCCAGCCGCCTGCGATGCTTTATCCAGGAGGTCACTCGCCTGATTCATGGCCGCAATCGCTGCGTCAATGTGATCAGCCACCATCTCTTCTCCGGCTTGACGGGCCAAAACCGACCACTTCCCGCACTCTTCGACATGGCCCCGATTATGCTCAATCCAGTGCGGTAACAAAACCCTTAATTTCTCCAACTGTTCCATTTTTTTCTCTTCCCCTTTCTTGAAGGGCCGTTACGAGATAACTATTATTTTCTTATCCCTTTCGTGACAGCCCATTATTGTCGTTCATAATGTCACAATGTTACAATTATTTTTGAACGACGGCTTACATGTTTTTTCTTTCATTCACCATATTTCCCGATATCTCCGCTCAGGTCGCACTCTTCTTCAAAATGACCTTCCCACTCAAGAAATCAATAGATTGAATAAAGACCGCTTCAACCTTCCGAGGTTCCTCAAAAAAAGTGCTCACCTCAATAGTGGTTCCCAAGACCTGCAGACGAATCACATTCTCCATGATCATCTCTTCAATTCCCTCTTCTTCAACAACCACACTCATCTGACACATCGACATCCCTCCATCGCCATTCAAGATTCCAATCAATCACACCAGAAAACGAAATTCACCCTTCCCTAACAGATCATGCAGATGCAGAATCCCGGCCAGTCTTCCACAGTCATTTACAATCGGCAGCACGGTAATTTCATGCCTCTGCATGATGCTCAAGGCGTCGGCTGCCAGCATGGAACCATCAATGGCCACCGGATCTGCCGTCATAATGTCTGCCGCGCGCAAACGGGTAAGCGCCTTACCCAGGGCGACACCACGACGCACATCCCCATCCGTGACAATACCCAGGATCTTCTCGCCAACCCCCATGATCAAGACTGCTCCAAGATTCTTTTCGTTGAGCACCTCTATCGCCCTGGCCGCAGGTTCCTCGCCCTGCACCAAAGGAACAGCATTGCCTGTCAGCATCACTTCACGAACCTTCACCTTTAAGCGTTCTCCCAGGCTGCCGCCGGGATGATTTTTCCGAAAATCTGAGGCCTGAAACTGTTTTTTCTTCAACAGGACAACGGCTAAGGCATCACCCATGGCAAGGGTGGCAGTGGTCGAGGCCGTAGGAGCAAGACCCAAGGGGCAGGCCTCCATTGGCACTCCGATATCCAGCACCAGATCAGCTGCCTCGGCCAGGATTGAATGCAGACCGCCGGTCATGGCAATGATCGTTACCCCTCTCTTATGCAGACTGGCCAGGAGCCCATTCAACTCCGTAGTGCCACCTGAATACGATATGGCAATCACCACATCAGTGGGCATAACCATACCCAGATCACCGTGCATAGCCTCTACCGGATGAAGGAAAAAGGATGGCGTGCCGGTACTGTTAAGGGTCGCAGCAATTTTTTGCCCTATTATTCCCGACTTCCCTATTCCTGTAATAACCACACGACTCGGACAGTGAAAAAGAAGCTCCACTGCCTTTCCAAACTCCTCGCCAATCCGCTCCCGGACCGCCGCCAAACCTTGTTCTTCGATCAAAAAAACCTTCTGCGCTTCCTGTATCGACATTGCCTCGTTGCTCTCCACTCCCGTTATTTTTCCTTCTCACAGATCAGATCAACCGCACAAGCATCCGTCCCTGTAAACTCCCTGCAAGCATCCGTTGAATTGCCTCATCAAGCTCTTCCAAGGTAATCACAGATACCAGATGATCAAGCTGACTGAACTTATACTCTGTTGCCAACAGTTGCCAGATTCGCTCACGGACGGACAAAGGACAGCGGGCGGAATCGATCCCGATCAACCGTACCCCACGAATAATAAAGGGATAGACCGTCAGGGCCAGATCGCCGGAGGCGGCATTGCCGCAACTGGTTACCACTCCATCATATCGAGTCTCTTTGATAGCAGTCTCCAGATATTGACCACCAACCGTATCCACCACTCCAGCCCATCTTTCCGGCAGGAGCATTTTTTTGGGCGCCCGGACAAATTCTCCCCTGGCTAACACCGTACGGGCTCCCAGATTAAGAAGAAACGCAGGCTCGTTTTTTCCGGTAAGGGCCGTCACAGCAAAGTCAAGCTTGGCCAGAATTGCCACACTGATCGATCCAACACCACCGGTCGCCCCAGTCACCAGGATCTCACCATCACCGGGGACACAACCCTGCCGCAAAAGCATCTCCACACAACGCCCAGCTGTGAAACCGGCCGTCCCCAGCATCATACTCTGCTGCAGACTCAACCCTTGAGGAAGCCTCACCACCCACGCTGCCGGAACCCGCACATATTCGGCAAAGCCGCCAGGATGATTCATACCCAGGTCATACCCTGAAACAATAACCTGATCTCCCGGCTGAAAAGCAGAAACAGTTGACTCCTCCACCACGCCGGCTGCATCGATTCCAGGGGTATGAGGATACCGTCTGGTGACGCCACGATTACCCGAGGCAGAAAGGGCATCCTTATAGTTCAACGATGAGTAGTGAACCCTGACCAGGACCTCTCCAGCGGGCAGCTCCTGGATACCCTTCTCTTCAACCGACCGGGAGAATTCACCCTTATTCTGCTCTCGGACCACAAAACTTCTATAAAAACTCAAAACAATCTCCCTTTTACCACAGTTTTATTTTGACGAAATATTCTTTATGCTTAATTTAACTTAGACGAACAAGCACTCATAGTTGCCACAATGGGTGTTTTTGTCATTTTTGCCTTTTTTCCTTGACAAGAAGACTCCTCTTTCGTCAGTATGTAAAAATTTAATTATTTTAATCAATATCATATAAATTAACAAAGCCTAACCACTTTTATTCACCATTTTTGGGGGAAGCGAAGTGACTTGGCATTCTCTTCTTGGAGCCATACCCTATGTCAAATTATCTATTCACCTCAGAATCTGTTTCCGAAGGACACCCAGACAAGGTCGCCGATCAGATCTCCGATGCCATCCTCGATGCCATCCTCACCCAGGATCCGCTTGCCCGTGTAGGTTGTGAAACCATGGTAACGACCGGCATGGCGATCATCGCTGGTGAGATTACCACCACCGCCTGGGTCGATATGCCCGATGTAGTCCGCCAGACCATTCGTTCCATTGGCTATAACTCTTCAGACATGGGTTTTGACTGGCAATCCTGCGCGGTAATCACCTCCATTGATAAACAATCTCCAGATATTGCGCAAGGCGTTAACGAAGGCACTGGTCTCGATCTTGATCAGGGGGCAGGAGACCAAGGCCTGATGTTTGGCTATGCCTGTAACGAAACCAAAGTCTTGATGCCAATGCCTATCACCTATGCCCACCGTCTGGTCAAACGTCAGTCGGAAGTACGCAAATCTGGCCGTCTCCCCTGGTTGCGTCCTGATGCCAAAAGCCAGGTAACCATTGAATATGAGAACAATATACCAAAACGGGTGGAAGCGGTCGTTCTCTCCACCCAGCATGATGAAACCGTTAACTATGAAGACCTGAAAGAAGCAGTTATGGAAGAAATTATCAAGCCGATCCTACCCGCTGACATGATTGATGCCAACACAAAATACTATATCAACCCCACCGGTCGTTTCGTGATCGGCGGACCCGTTGGTGACTGCGGTGTAACTGGACGGAAGATTATTGTTGATACCTACGGTGGCAAAGGCTCCCATGGCGGTGGTGCCTTTTCCGGAAAAGATCCTTCCAAGGTTGACCGCTCTTCTTCCTATATGGGACGCTATATTGCCAAAAACATTGTAGCTGCTGGCCTGGCCACTGAGATTGAGGTCCAGGTTGCTTATGCCATCGGGATATCCCAACCGGTATCAATCAATGTGAACAGCTTTGGCACGGGCAAGATCGCTGATGATCTTATCAAGGCCCTTATCCTGCGCCACTTCGATCTGCGTCCCAAGGCAATTATCCAACACCTGAACCTGTTGCGGCCCATCTATCAGGCCACTGCCGCATACGGCCACTTTGGTCGAGAACGAGAGAACTTTACCTGGGAGAAAACCGATAAGGCCGCAATCTTGAGGGAGGACGCCAAGCTTTAGGCGCTTCTTGCCACGCAAACAGCAAGACCATAGACCCTTAATACTTATTTAAAAAAACAGCCCCTCCCCCACCTGTTCTGGACATCAGTACAGGTGGGCCTTTCTTTTTTAACTTATCCTTTTCACACCGAGGTATTTTTTAATGACCGTACCTAAAATTGATTACAAGGTAGCCGACATGTCCCTTGCCACATGGGGCAGGAAAGAAATCGAAATCGCCGAGACGGAAATGCCAGGCCTGATGGCACTCCGCCATGAATATCATGCGGCACAGCCACTTAAAGGCGCCCGTATTGCCGGATGCCTGCATATGACAATCCAGACCGCCGTCCTCATGGAGACCCTGATTGATCTCGGTGCCGAGATTCGCTGGTCATCTTGCAATATCTTTTCCACCCAGGACCATGCGGCCGCAGCCATGGCTGCGGCCGGAATTCCGACCTTTGCCTGGAAAGGGGAAAATGAAGAAGAATTCTGGTGGTGCATCGATCAGACCATCTTTGGCCCTGACAACTGGCGTCCCAACATGATCCTTGATGATGGCGGGGATCTCACCCTGATCATGCACGATAAGTACAAAGATGACATGAAAAACATTCGCGGCATCAGCGAAGAAACCACCACCGGGGTTCACCGACTCAACGAGATGGCCAAGAGCGGTAAACTGATGTGCCCT
Organism: uncultured Desulfobulbaceae bacterium; assembly: GCA_903891045.1. Taxonomy (GTDB): domain Bacteria; phylum Desulfobacterota; class Desulfobulbia; order Desulfobulbales; family Desulfocapsaceae; genus UBA2270. The sequence continues at coordinate 4,986 of CAITDH010000234.1, forward strand.
GCCTTTAATGTCAACGACTCGGTTACTAAGTCAAAATTTGACAACCTGTATGGCTGTCGTGAATCATTAATCGACGGCATTAAACGGGCAACCGATGTGATGATTGCCGGTAAAAATGCCGTAGTTGTAGGTTTTGGCGATGTAGGTAAGGGTTGTGCCCAGGCACTGCGTGGTATGGGTGCCACCGTCTATATCACAGAGATCGACCCCATCTGTGCCTTGCAGGCTGCAATGGAGGGTTATCGAGTGGTCACCATGGAGGAAGCTGCCCCCATTGGCAATATTTTTGTTACGTGTACTGGTAACCTGCACGTCATCACCCGACCCCACATGGCACTGATGCCGGACCAAGCCATTGTTTGCAATATCGGACACTTTGACTCAGAGATAGATATTGCCGCGATCAGAGATCTCCCTTGGGATAATATCAAGCCCCAGGTTGACCATGTGATCTTCCCCGACGGCAAAAAAATTATCATCCTCGCCGAAGGACGACTGGTTAATCTGGGATGCGCCACTGGCCACCCCAGCTTTGTCATGAGTAATTCATTCACCAACCAGGTCCTGGCCCAGATTGAACTTTGGAAAAATCCCGGAAAGTACGAGAACAAGGTCTATTTTCTGCCAAAAAATCTCGATGAAATGGTCGCCAGACTGCACCTGCAGAAAATCGGGGCCCATCTTACTGTCCTGACCCAAGAACAAGCCGACTACATTGGCGTACCACTGACAGGACCTTATAAACCTGATTATTATCGATATTAAGGCAGAAGGCTAAAGGCAGACATCTAATCTATTTAATTTGTTCAATATATTACATGTCTGCCTTCTCTGTCTTTTCACACAACCTTACAGCCAAAGTCACATCACCAGACAGCACCTCGTGCCTCATTCCCGCGTGATCTTGCACCATCAGCATGCCACTGCTATCCACCCCAAGGGACTCACCATAAATGACATCACCCGCAGGAGTAACCCACTTCATCCACCTGCCTTGCAACATATCCCGTTCTCGCCACTGGCTCAAGATAGCCGCAAAGCCTTCACTCTCTAATTGTAACAACAGTTGCAGAAACCTGACTCGAATTCCTACAAAAATACTCCAGATATCATATTCTTTGCCGGTCTCGATGAAGACAGATGTAGCTGTTTCCTGCAACTCAGCTGGAAAGGCACCTCTCTCACCATTAATATTTACCCCTATCCCCACAAGAACGAAATTCTGTTCGTCAATGCCCTGCAAGGAAGATGTCTCCACGAGAATTCCACCACACTTTCGGCCAGAGATATAAATATCATTGGGCCATTTGAGCTGTGTTTGCAGTTGGCATATCTCTTCCAAGGCCTGACTCACAGCCAGCCCTGTGGTTAATGTTATTTTTGAATAGTCCTCAACCGCAAGTTCTGGTCGCACCAGAATCGTGCAGTACAAACCTTTTCCCGAAGGCGATTGCCATGCCTTCCCTAATCGTCCCCGCCCGGCCGTCTGGCTGTCAGCCAGAACCGCAAAGCCATGAGGTTTGTCTTCGCCTGCCAGTTCCCGTGCGACCCGGTTCGTTGAATCAACCGTCTCAAAAAACAACGTATCTTTCATAACATTCTTGAACGTTCCCGTAAATAAAAGGCAAAAAAAAAGTGCCGAGTTTAAAACTCGGCACTTCTCAAATCTCAACTTCAAAGAAGTTAAAAACTTCAATACTTAATTTACACCACTGTCACCTTCTTCATTCTTGATACGATTTTTCATGGCATACATGGTGGTGGAACCGGAAGACCAGAACATCATCTTTCCTTCCTTGACCAGATCATTGGCCACGTTCTTAATTTCCCGTGGTTTAGTATCAGGATCACAGGCATAAAAATCCTTGATATAAAGCTGTGGTTTCGGAGCAGTTTCTGCTTTCTTCAAAATCGCAGCCTTGAGTTCTTCTTTACTTAATGCCATAGCGCATACTCCTAAAGAAATTTGTGAACAGTCAAGCAACCAGAAAATCTGGCCGGATTTAACTATTTAAAACCGACCAGATCATCATGTCATTACTTCACATGCGAGGTATACTTGAACTGAGTGGTCGTACGCCAAGTGTCATAGGCCAGACGATAATCATCAATACTCTTGATAGTAAAGGGGATATTGCACTTCTCAAAGAACTTCTCCCAACCAATCCGCTCTGCCCACTCACCTACACGCTCATACTTGCGGGCATCTTTGGCATAAACTTCAAGGATACCCTTAACAGCGGCAACGGTCTCAGGCCAACGTGGCGGAGTGTTGGGCAGGAAAGGAATAACCAGCTTGGAGAACTTTGGAGCTGTTCTGGAGTTGGAAACCTTACCACCAACCAGGATAGCAATACCGTCACCATCAGGATCAGCAAGAGGCATGGCAGGACACATAGTATAGCAGTTACCACAGAACATACAACGCTCTGCATTAACAGCTACGGTCTTTATCTCCTCACCATTCACCATAGCCTTGGCAGGTTTAACAGCGCCCAATGGACAGGCGGAGATAGCCAATGGCAACTCGCATACACCAGTGATACGATGATGATCAATCATTGGTGGCTTGCGATGCACACCAAGAATGGCGATATCTGAGGCATGAACAGCACCACACATATTCAGACAGCAGGCAAGGGCAATACGCACCTGAGCTGGCAGAGTCATGGAGGTGAAGTAATCAAAGAGCTCATCCATAACAGCCTTAACAACGCCAGAGGCATCAGTAGCTGGGGTATGGCAATGAACCCATCCTTGAGTGTGAACGATATTGGTAACGCCGGCACCGGTTCCACCAACAGGGAACTTATTGCCACGACTTTTCAGATCGTCAAGCAAAGGCTGAACCTTAGCCTTTGCATCCACCATGAACTCCACGTTATTACGGGTGGTGAAGCGGAAGAAACCATCACAGTGTTTATCCGCAATGTCACACATCTCACGAATAAGCTCAATGGAAATCAGACGCGCAGCACCAACACGGACTGTCCAGCACTCGTCACCGGTCTCTGATTTATGTACCAGAACACCGGGTTGAGTGATTTCATGCCACAGCCATTTGCCTTTGTTGGCTTTAATAACTGGTGGATGAAATTCAGAATAATATCTGGGACCGATGTCGGAAATTCTGTCTACCATCGGATTGGCTGGATCATAAGCCATAATGTTAATCTCCTTATATATACGAGATAAATACTCGGTTTAACTTCAAATTAGGCTGCGTGACGAGCACGGAACTCTTCAACATCACGATCCCATCCACCCTCGACCTCTTCTTCCTGCCAGAAAACATAAGGATTCGAACGAGGCTCTTTAATATGCTGGGGAATTGGCTCAAGATCCATAACCTTGATAAAGGTCGGTAAACCAACGCGCTGCATGGTCTCACCCACGCGCTCACGGTTCTTGCCTACTTCCATCCACCAATCCCATACTTTCTCAATAAACTCGATCAACTCTTCAAACTCATTGTCAGCAGAGACCTTCATGAAAGGAACAATCAGGGTTGCAAACTGGGCACCATCAAGAATTGGGGCCTTAGCGCCACAACAGATGGTTGCACCTTGATCCAAGCCCGGACGAAGAGCACGAGGCATAACATTCAGACAATGCATACAACGGGTACACTCAGCATCATCGATCTTCAGCTCACCACCTTCCATCCACATACAACCGGTTGGACAAAGAGCAATCACCTCTTTCTGGATGTCAAATTTACCCCAGTCACGACCGGAGTGCGCGCCGCCGTTTGATGGAATATTGCCAGCAACATACTCTTTTACGGCAGCCTGGTCGATGCGGATATTATCCCGCCAGGTGCCGATAACCGCCACATCAGAGCGGGCGATAGAGGCAACACAATCATTAGGGCAACCGGAAAACTTGAATTTGAACTTATAAGGGAAGGCTGGACGATGGATCTCGTCCTGATAGTGCATGGTCAGATGATGGCAGGTCTCTTCCGTATCATAGCAGGCCCACTCACAACGGGACTGACCAAGACAGTTAGCAGGGGTCCGCAGGTTGGAACCAGAACCACCGAGATCCTGCTGTATTTCATGGGTCAATTCATAAAATAAAGGCTCCAGTGCCTCTGTACGGCAACCGAGCAGAACAAGATCACCAGTAGAACCGTGCATATTGGTCATACCGGAGCCATATTTCTCCCACTTGTCACAGATGGCACGCAGATGTTCGGTGGAATAGTATTTAGAGGCAGGTTGGTTAAGACGAACGGTGTGAAAATGCTCAACACCAGGAAAGCGCTTTGGAAGATCGGAATAACGACCGACAATACCACCACCATACCCAAAAACACCAACGATACCACCATGTTTCCAATGGGTAATCTTTTCTTTGTAGGACAGTTCCACCTGACCAAGAATATCCCAGCACTCTGGTTTTTTCTCTGCCTGGCGCTTGATGTCGGTAACGAAGCTTGGCCATGGGCCTTTTTCAAGCTCATCCAACAGGGGCGTCTCATGCTTTGCCATGAATTTTCCTCCTTTAAATTACTAGTTTAACTTCAACCCTTACCAGAATATACACACCA
>CAITDH010000235.1 GCA_903891045.1 uncultured Desulfobulbaceae bacterium
ACCCCGATCCAATGCGGATCCCACCATTCCACCGGATTGACAAATACACCATTAATCAACATGGAATAGTGCAGATGATCGCCGCCAGCCATGCCGGTCGTTCCAGTCAGACCAAGAACCGTATTCTGATCCACTGTGCCCTCTACGGTCACATTGATCTGGCTGAGATGGGAGTAGAGACTGAAGATCCCTTGGCCATGATCGAGGACCACCATCTCGCCATAAATCCCATTGTATCCGGTAAAGATAACCTTGCCAGCCTCAGCCGCCTTGACTTCAGCTCGCTCCGTGGACGCGATATCAACCCCTAAATGGACCTGTTCGTCGATGGGTTGCCCTTTATAATCATAGGTGCGATGATCGGCAAAACCGGCACGCGGACTGCCGGGCATACGCTGAAAAACACCTTTCCATAGCCGTTCCGGCACTGGATTTTTACACAGGTCATGAATCTTCTGATTGTTGATATCGCGAAGATTGCGATTCGTGTACAGATATTTTTCTATCACATCCCCCTTCATCTCCGGATAATGCTCTTCAAATTCAGGGATCTTGGTGGCAAGAAAACTATCGCTTAAGGCAATGGTGTCATGCTTCTGATTTGCTTTTTTATAGGTGCTGGAAAAGCCGATAACGGTTTTATTGCCGGCCAGGTCTTCAGCCATAATTTTGGCATCGACAATGGTGGCAGCGTCATAGGGCAGGGCGATATAGGCAATATAGGTGCGTTCACGGCCACTCACCGGAAATCCCGGATGGAAGTTCCCGTTGATCTGGGCGCCATGATGGACGACGTCTTCCGTTGTCTGATAGATAACAATGCCGGCGCCACCTTGTTTCAAATAGCGGGTGGCATGAAGAAGATTGATCTTTGGCGCCTTGGTGTCAATGGTGATATTCTTGACAACACGGGTCAGGTTGCCTTGGAAAAATCCCCAGAAAGAATAATCACGAACTTCAAGCATGATTTCCGCCGGGCCGTCTTTCAGCCCCAGTTTTTTGAGATCAACCAGTTGTTTTTCTTTGACCTCAGTTGGGCCAACTTTTCCCCAATATCCCTTTCTGGGGTAATCAGTACGAAGAACCTCTTTTTCCTGACTCCCCTGTTTAATGGCGATACAGACACTGCGTAATCCGCTTTTCGTATCCGACAGGGTTAAGTCCAAGGTCGTATCCGTTCCAATATATTCTGGGATTTCCCCTATGGCAATGACCGGTTTTTCACTTTCAAAAATAGTCAGCGCCCCAAAAACTGCGCCCGCCAGCAATACCATAATAAGCAGGAGAAAGAATGGTTGTAGTAATTTTCTGTTATTGCTGTTTTTTTTAATTTGTTGTTTTGCCATAAAAATATTTACTCCGTTTCTTTGATGGATCTTGATCAGGGCATTTTGTCAGTATGATGATTTCCGTCAATTTTGCCAAGTGAGTTCATATTTCTCAATATGTAAATTATTGGCCGGTATGATGGTTAATCGTTTTTTTATGTTGCGTTCCAACTCCAGAGTCACATGTTCTTCTTCTTTCAACAGCATATCAGCAATTTGAGGATGAACGGTGAGGGTAATCATGTTCCCCTTATATCTCAGGGCATCCCTTGCTATCTTGCGAAAAATTTCGTAGCAGATTGTCCGGCGGGATTTTAATCGGCCCTCTCCTGCGCAATAGTGACAAGGTTCGCAAAGCAGTTGGTTGAGATTTTCACAACTCCGCTTCCGGGTCATCTGCACCAGGCCAAATTCAGTAAGTTTCAGGATATTGATCCTGCTTTTATCTTTTTTAACAGCCTCCTTGAATGAGGAAAAT
>CAITDH010000236.1 GCA_903891045.1 uncultured Desulfobulbaceae bacterium
GTCAGGGTCGTTTTACCATGATCGATATGACCCACAGTACCCACATTGACATGTGGTTTTTTTCTGTCAAACTTTTCTTTTGCCATAGTCGTACCTCAATATGTTGAGCTTAAATTCCTCTAATCTTTTTTATTATCACATCCGCCTTAACCGCCGGAACCACATCATATTCCAAAAACCGCATCGAGAAATTAGCACGGCCCTGGGTTGCTGATCGTAATGATGTAGAATACCCAAACATCTCTGCTAAAGGGACCTGTGCATGTAAAATCTGTAATTCCTTAACATTCTCAACTACACCAAGCCTGGCTCTCTTGCTGTTCAGATCATTAATCACTTCGCCAAGATACTGATCAGGCGTAGAAACCTCCACAAGCATTACAGGCTCCAAGAGCAATGGTTTCGCCTCAACTACCGCCCTGCGTATCGCCATGGAAGCAGAAATACCAAATGCCATCTCAGTGGAATCATCCTCATGATACGAACCACCAACCAGATTCACCTTGATATCCGTCAAGGGATACCCAATCAGAGGCCCTGAATCAAGACTATCAGCTATTCCCTTTTCAATGGCCCTCAGAAAGACTTTTGGAATTTGATCTTCACTTACCTGACATTCAAAAACAAAACCTGCCCCTCTTGCAAGCGGCTCAACCTGCAGAACAACATGTCCATACTGTCCTTTGGCACCAGTATGCTGATCGAACTTTCCTTCTGCCTCTTGCACTGCACCTATCGTTTCTTTATAAGCAACCTGTGGTTTACCCACATTGGCAGAAGCCTTAAAATCATTCAATAAACGATCAATAATTATTTCCAGATGCAACTCTCCCATCCCTGAAATAATTGTTTGACCAGTATCCTCATTGGTCGTTATCGTAAAGGATGGATCCTCAAGCGCCAGCTTCTGTAAGGTCTCAGCAAGTTTTTTTTCATCAGCCTTACTTTTGGCCTCTATGGCAATGCTTATAACCGGCTTTGGAAAGTCCATACTATCAAGGACGATATAATCCCCAGTAGAACAAAGAGTGTCACCAGTCGTCGTAAACTTAAGACCAATCACAGCCCCGATATCACCACTACCAATTTCTTTCACTTCTTCACGTTTATTAGCGTGAAGCTTAAGAATCTTGGTAACCTTCTCCTGCTTTTTCTTAACAGGATTATACACTCGATCACCAATCTTTATTGTACCGGAATATATCCGTAAATATGCAAGATTTTCGACAAACGAATCGCTCATCAACTTAAAAACCAACCCACAAAAAGGAGCCTCATCACTTGCTTCACGCACAATGACCTGACCGCTTTCATCAACACCTTCCACCGCAGGAACATCCAGAGGAGAGGGGAGATAACGAATTACGCTATCCAGCAAGGGTTGAATCCCTTTATTCTTAAAGGCACTACCACAAAGGACGGGAACTAGACCAAGACTCAGTGTTGCCTTTCTAAGAGCAGAATAAATCTCTTCAGATGACACTGGTTTGTTATCCAGATATTTTCCCATGATCCCCTCATCAAAGTCGGCCAACTTCTCGAGGAGCACCATATGTGCGGCCGTGAATTTTTGCTTATAATTCTCAGGGATTACAGACTCCCTGACTTCCTGCCCGAGCGATCCTTCATCAAAGGTAAGCATCTTTCCTTCAACAAGGTCAATAATTCCTTCAAATTCGGACTCACAACCGACAGGAATTTGCACAGCGACAGGGTTTGACCCAAGTCTTTCTGCTATCATCTTAAGGCTGCGATTGAAATCAGCCCCAACACGATCCATCTTATTAATAAATGCTACTCTAGGGATAGAATACTTATCTGCCTGCCTCCACACCGTCTCCGACTGGGGCTCAACCCCTCCAACGGCACAAAAGACAGCAACCACCCCATCCAACACTCTTAAGCAACGCTCTACCTCAACCGTAAAGTCAACATGCCCGGGAGTATCAATAATATTTATCTTGCATTGACGCCAGAAACAGGTTGTTGCGGCTGAGGTGATCGTAATCCCTCGTTCCTGTTCCTGTTCCATCCAATCCATAACGGCATTGCCATCATGAACCTCACCAATCTTATGTGATCGACCAGTATAATAAAGTATTCGTTCAGTTGTTGTTGTCTTCCCGGCATCAATATGGGCCATTATCCCTATATTGCGCACATTAGACAGATCCTCATGCACGGCCATCAATTTTCCTCAAACCAATTAAAAACCTTTGACGACCACAACCTTACTACACCGACACCACACAGCCTCGCTCACAAAACAACACTACCAGCGATAATGAGCAAACGCCTTATTGGCATCAGCCATACGATGCGTATCATCACGCTTCTTCACAGCTGCGCCACGATTGTTAAATGCATCCATAAGCTCTGCCGCAAGCTTCTCAGCCATAGACTTCCCAGACCGTGCCTTGGCATAACTTATAATCCACCGCATCGCCAAAGCATTTCTTCTCGATTGCCTGACTTCCATCGGAACCTGATAGGTTGCCCCACCCACACGCCGGGACTTAACTTCTACTTTGGGCCGAACCTTCTCCATGGCTTCTTCAAAAACGGTCAAAGGATCGCTCTCAGTCACCTTGGAAGCAATAATATCCATCGCTCCATACAATATGTGCTGAGCCACGCTCTTCTTGCCCCGCTCCATAATCCCGTTGGTAAACTTACTCACCAAAACTGAATTAAAACGCGGATCCGGATCAACCTGTCTTTTTTCTACTATTTTTCTACGCGGCATCTTTATCCTCTTTCATCAGCAGAAACAGCCTGCTAGCAACCTATTATTTGGGCCGTTTTGCACCATATTTTGAACGCCCTTGCTTTCTATTTGAAACCCCAAGGGTGTCAAGGGTACCACGAACAATATGGTATCGCACACCAGGTAAATCCTTCACACGACCTCCCCTGATCAACACCACAGAATGCTCCTGCAAATTATGCCCAATTCCCGGAATATAGGATGTCACCTCAATTCCGTTGGTCAACCTCACCCTTGCCACTTTACGCAACGCTGAGTTTGGTTTTTTGGGAGTCGTAGTATATACACGAACACAAACACCACGCTTCTGAGGAGAACCTTTCAACGCTGGAGTGTTTGTTTTCTTAACTAATTTTTTTCTGCCCTGTCGAACGAGCTGGTTAATTGTTGGCATTACTTTTACTGCTCCTGTTCGATTACCTTTCTTTTATTATTCTTGACAACGATACTTACATACGCGATTTGCATTTCACACATCAATGAACACCACGAATGATATTCACAAAAAAGAGATTTTTACTCCAATGTCATGCCTGTGTCAACACAAAAAAGAATATCAGAGTAGAATAGTTCCCTTTATCCTATGAATTGCCATGCAATCCAGTTCCGGCAGAAATCAACCTGCCCATAATAACATTTTCTTTTAATCCGGCTAGCTCGTCAACCTTGCCCGCCATAGCTGCATTGGTCAGCACCTTGGTTGTTTCCTGAAACGAAGCTGCTGAGATAAAACTTTCTGTAGACAGCGAGGCCTTGGTGACACCCAACAATAATGGCTCAGCAACCGCTGGTACTTTACCCTCAGCAAAAAGACGCTCCCGCTCTTCTTCAAACTTCCACCACTCTACCTGTTCACCAATCATAAAGCGAGAATCGCCGGCATTGCTGATCTGCACTCTCTTCAACATCTGGCGGACAATAACTTCAATATGCTTGTCATTGATCTTCACACCTTGCAGACGATACACCTCCTGCACTTCATTCACCAGAAATTTTGCCAGCTCTTTTACGCCAAGAACCCGCAAGATGTCGTTAGGAAGGACGACTCCTTCCATTAATGGTTCGCCAGCCTGCACATAATCACCTTCATGCACAATGGTGTGTTTAGCCTTGGGAAGCAGGTATTCCTCAGCTTCTCCGTATTCAGGGGTCACAATCACCCGCCGCTTACCCTTCAATTCCTTGCCAAAACTGACACGTCCATCAATCTCAGAGATAATGGCCGGATCTTTCGATTTCCGAACCTCAAACAATTCTGCAACTCGCGGCAAACCACCGGTAATATCCTTTGTCTTGGAAGATTCACGAGGGATCTTGCCGACAATGGCCCCGGGCTCAATAACTGCCCCTTCATCCACGGTAATAAAAGATCCAACCGGCAAACTGTAGCGAGCAAAGGATTCTGAGTTTGGCAGTTTAAGGGTTTTACCTTTATCATTTTTAACACTGATCCGTGGATTCAATTGGGCCGCAGCAGTCGAATGGACAACAACCTTACTGGACTTACCAGTCACCCCATCCAGCTTCTCCTGCATGGTAATACCTTCAATAACATCACCATACTTGATGACACCACCAACTTCACTGACAATAGGAATAGTATAGGCGTCCCATTTGGCAAGAATCATACCGGCCTCAGCGACCTCTCCTTCCTTGACAAAGATCTGAGCACCGTAGTTTACTTTATAGCGCTCACGGTCCCGACCTAACTCATCCTTGATGCTGATTTCCGCATTCCGGTTCATGACAATCTTGACCCCCAGATTGTTCTCAACGTAATGCATGTTTTTAAACACCACCACTCCGCCACGTTGGGTCTGGACTTCAGCCTGCTCAATGGCACGACTTGCGGTACCACCAATGTGGAATGTCCGCATGGTTAACTGCGTTCCCGGCTCACCAATGGACTGCGCGGCTATGATACCAACAGCCTCACCAATATTCACCATATGGCCACGACCAAGATCACGACCATAGCAGGCAGCACAAACACCGCGACGCGACCGACAAGTCAGCACTGAACGAATGTGCACACGATCAATTCCTGCGTCCTTAATCTCTTTAACCTTTGACTCAGTGATTTCTTCACCCTCAGCTACAATCACTTCACCGCTATAAGGATCAACCACGGCCTCCAAGGCCACACGACCAAGAATTCGATCGCCAAGAGGAACAATGACATCGCCACCGTCCATCAATGGTTCAGCAATAATTCCATCAAGAGTCTGACAATCCGCCTCAATAATCGTTGCATCCTGTGCAACATCAACCAGTCGCCTGGTAAGATATCCTGAGTTGGCAGTCTTCAAGGCGGTATCCGCCAGTCCTTTACGCGCGCCATGCGTCGAGATGAAATACTCAAGCACCCCAAGCCCTTCCCGGAAATTGGCCTTGATCGGAGTTTCAATAATAGCACCCGATGGTTTTGCCATCAAACCGCGCATACCCGCAAGTTGCCTGATCTGATCCCTGGAGCCCCTGGCTCCAGAGTCCGCCATAATAAAAATAGAGTTAAAACTTGGTGTTTCTATAAGATTATTCTCGCGGTCGCGAACATAATCCACCTTGATTCCCTCCATCATTTCATTGGCAACGTCCTCACTCACCTTGGACCAGATATCAACAACCTTGTTATATTTCTCACCGGATGTAATCAGACCATCGGAATACTGCTGGCCAACATCCATAACATCCTTTTCAGCCTTTTCAATCAAGTCTTCTTTGCTGGTTGGAACTTTCATATCATTGATACAAATGGAAATTCCTGCCCGGGTGGCATATTCATAGCCCATGTCTTTCAGGCGATCAGCAAGAATAACTGTCTCCTTTGTTCCACCGTGCCGATAAGTATAATCAATGAGTTGCGCTAATGCCTTTTTGGTCATTACTTTATTGATTTCGGCAAAAGGAATTATATCGGGCAACAGTCCGCCCAATAAAATCCGCCCCATGGTGGTCTCAACAATCTTACCATCCATCCGCACCTTGATCTTCGCCTGTAAATGCACGGCCTGGTAATCATAAGCAATTTTTGCCTCAGCCGGGCTGGAAAAAATCTTGCCTTCACCCGTGGCGTTTACCCGTTCTCTGCTCATATAATAGAGGCCAAGAACAATATCCTGCGAAGGAATAATAACCGGCTCACCATTGGCAGGAGAAAGGATATTATTAGATGACATCATCAGAACCCGCGCTTCGACCTGAGCCTCAACAGACAGGGGCACATGAACTGCCATCTGATCTCCGTCAAAGTCAGCATTAAAGGCGGCACAAACCAGAGGATGCAGCTGAATAGCCTTCCCTTCAATAAGCAGGGCCTCAAAGGCCTGCATGCCCAGACGATGGAGTGTTGGCGCCCTGTTGAGAATCACCGGATATTCAGTGACAACCTCTTCAAGAACATCCCAGACCTCCTTGGTTCCTTTCTCCACCATTTTTCTCGCACTCTTGATGGTAGTAACAAACCCCTTGCTTTCGAGCTTATTGTAGATAAATGGCTTAAACAACTCCAAGGCCATTTTTTTAGGGATACCACATTGGTGCAGACGCAAATGAGGGCCCACAACAATGACGGAACGACCGGAATAATCGACACGTTTTCCCAGAAGATTCTGCCGGAACCGCCCCTGCTTGCCTTTGAGCATATCAGAAAGCGATTTCAGTGGGCGCTTATTGGCTCCAGTAATAACCCGGCCGCGACGACCATTATCAAAAAGGACATCAACCGCCTCCTGCAGCATTCGTTTTTCATTACGAACGATAATATCAGGGGCATCCAGCTCGAGTAACCGCTTTAAACGATTATTCCTGTTAATAACTCGCCGATACAAATCATTGAGATCCGAGGTTGCAAAACGCCCACCTTCCAAAGGAACAAGAGGACGTAGATCTGGCGGCAGTACTGGAATAACCTCAAGCACCATCCACTCGGGTTTGTTGCCGGAATCACGAAAAGCCTCAATAACAAATAATCGTTTATAGAGCTTCTGCCTTTTAGTCTTTGAACTTGTCGCAGCCATCTCTGCTCGCAACTGTGCAGACAAGGTCACTAGATCTTGCTGGGAGAGAAGCTCTCTAATAGCCTCAGCACCAATGGCAACCTGAAATTGACCAGGATAAGTCTCTCGATACTCTCGATACTTCTCCTCAGTCAGTAGACTACAAACAGGAATAGAATCAACATTCGACTCAACCACTGCATATTGTTCAAAATAAAGAATTTTCTCAAGTTGTTTCAAGGTCAGATCAAGAACGGCGCCAATCTTGCTGGGCAGACTCTTGAGAAACCAGATGTGGGCAACAGGGGCCGCAAGTTTAATATGCCCCAACCGTTCCCGGCGAACCTTTGACTGGATAACCTCAACCCCGCACTTTTCACAAACAACACCTCGGTGTTTCATGCGTTTATACTTCCCGCAATTACACTCAAAGTCCTTTACTGGCCCAAAAATCTTGGCACAAAACAGACCATCTCTTTCTGGTTTAAAAGTCCGATAATTAATCGTTTCAGGCTTCTTTACCTCACCATGGCTCCAATCCATGATCTTTTCCGGTGAGGCCAGAGATATCTTTACTTTTTTGAATTTAACAGGAGCTTTCGGCTTTTGAAAAAAATTAAATAGCTCTTCCACGAGATTGCATCTCCCACAGTTTATAGGGTTAAAAAAGTTTTAAGTATGAAGTTGTCCGCGCTGCGGAAATCACCTTGAGACCTTTTGTTGGCCATTCTCCAGACTTAACACCCTTATTCTTGCAACAGCTCCATATCAAGACAAAGGGCTTGCAGCTCCTTAACAAGAACATTGAAAGATTCCGGCAGGCCAGTAGTAAGAAAATTATTGCCCTTCACAATCCGTTCATACATGGTTGTACGCCCTTCCACATCATCAGATTTAGCGGTCAAAAATTCTTTCAGGGTATAGGCAGCACCATATGCCTCCATGGCCCAGACTTCCATCTCACCCAAACGCTGTCCACCAAACTGGGCCTTACCGCCAAGTGGTTGCTGGGTCACAAGAGAGTAGGGACCAGTTGACCTGGCATGAATTTTATTATCAACCAAGTGATGCAGTTTAAGCATATACATCACACCCACAGTTACCTGATTTTCAAAAGGCTCTCCTGTCAGGCCGTCATAAAGCTGACTTTGCCCCACTTCATCAACACCGCTTTCGACCAGCAATTGACGAATCTGGACCTCCTCGGCACCATCAAAAACTGGACTGGCCACATGCAATCCTCGCTGGTGCTTACGCGCCCAGTCGAGGAGTTCCTCGTCGCTCTGACTACCGATAATCTTGGCACACTCTTCTTGAGAATAGATCTTCTGCAACTTCTTCTTAATGGCCTCGAGCTCATGCTGCCTTGCAAGCTCACTGATCTGCTGACCAAGCTTTTTAGCAGCAAAGCCAAGATGAACCTCAAGTACCTGCCCCACGTTCATACGCGAAGGGACACCAAGGGGGTTTAAAACAATATCAACTGTGGTGCCATCAGCAAAAAAAGGCATATCCTCTTCCGGCAGGAGGCGAGAGACAACACCCTTGTTACCATGACGGCCAGCCATCTTGTCACCCACGGACAGCTTGCGCTTCGTGGCCACATAGACTTTTACCATCTTGACCACACCTGGTGGGAGATCGTCTCCCTTTTTCATGCGATCAATAATACCATCATAACGCTTACTGATAAGTGCCGCTTGTTTGTCATAACGGGCGTAAGCTTGATCAATTTGCTCCTGAAACTTGGCCTTCTCAGAAAAATCCAAGGTGCGCAGGGCATGAAAACCAATAGCCTCAGCAAGGTCCGCACTTATTTTCTTCCCAAGTTTGACTAGAATATTTCCTTTCGTATCAGTAATATCACTTTTTACTGTTCTGCCATTAATAATATCACCAATTTCACGGCAGACGCCCCGTTTAAGACTCGTCAACTCATCAACTTTATCCTGAGTAAGACGTTCAATATCCAGATCCTCGATCATCAATGATCGCTCATCCTTATCAACACCCCTGCGGGAAAAAACCTTGGCATCGATAACAACACCCTCTACCCCAGGTGGAACGCGAAGCGAAGAATCCTTGACGTCTTGGGCTTTTTCACCGAAAATTGCCCGCAATAACTTTTCCTCGGGTGAGAGCATTGTCTCACCCTTGGGTGTAACCTTGCCCACCAAGGTGTCACCCGCCTTGATCTCGGCACCGATACGAACGATACCAGAATCGTCAAGGTTTCTCAGGTTTTCCTCGCTTACATTGGGGATATCCCGAGTAATTTCTTCCTTGCCAAGTTTCGTGTCCCTGGCCATGGTCTCAAAGACCTCAATATGGACAGAGGTAAAGGTGTCTTCCTTCAGCAACCTCTCATTGATCAGGATTGAATCCTCAAAGTTAAATCCACGCCACGGCATGAAGGCAATGGTCACATTTTTCCCCAGGGCTAATTCACCCTGCTCACAGGAAGGGCCATCGGCCAGAACTGCCCCTTTGCTGACCCGCTCACCAGGAAGTACCAGTGGACGTTGGGTAAAGCATGTATTCTGGTTTGATTTCTTGTATTTACTCAGACGATAGACCGCAACCCCGGTATCATACCCATCAACTCCAGGCCGATCATAGCGGACAACAATACGGTTTGAATCAACTTCTTCAACCACCCCGCCATCACCCGCCAGAAGACAGGCACCAGAATCGCGGGCCACATAACGCTCCATCCCAGTACCAACAAGCGGAGCCGAAGTAACCATCAAAGGCACAGCCTGACGCTGCATATTTGATCCCATCAGGGCGCGGTTAGCATCATCATTTTCAAGAAACGGAATAAGAGAAGCGGCAACACTGACCAACTGGTTGGGCGCAATGTCCATATAACTGACCTGATCGCTGGCTACAGTGAGAACCTCACCTTCCTCCCGAGCAATCAAGAAATCAGGAACAATCCGTCCTGAATCGTCCATTAAGATGACAGCTGGTGCAATTATCTGATTCTGCTCCTGCAGGGCACTCAGATATTTCACCTCATTAAGGACAATTCTATCGGCTACCTTCCGGTAGGGAGTCTCAATAAATCCATAGGGATTAACTTGAGCATAGGTCGCCAGGGAAACGATCAGGCCGATATTGGGCCCCTCAGGGGTCTCAACAGGACAGATTCGTCCGTAGTGGGTAGGATGAACGTCACGAACCTCAAACCCTGCTCTCTCCCGGGAAAGTCCACCAGGTCCGAGGGCGCTGAGACGACGCTTGTGCGTAACCTCAGAGATAGGATTCGTCTGATCCATAAACTGAGACAGTTGACTCGTGCCAAAAAATTCCTTGATAGCAGCAGAAATAGGCTTAGGATTAACGAGATCATGAGGCATAAGGGTCTCAATTTCCTGAAGAGCCATCCTCTCTTTAATGGCTCGCTCCATCCGCACCAAACCCATCCGGTATTGATTTTCGATGAGTTCACCAACCGTTCGCACCCGTCTGTTGCCAAGATGATCAATATCGTCAACACTCCCCTGGCTATCTTTCAGACGAACCAGATATTTCACTGCTTCAACAATATCTTCACGAGTCAAGGCCTTATGATTGATATCCGTTGTCAGTCCCAACCTGGCATTGATTTTATATCTCCCAACTTCTGAAAGATCATAAAGGTCAACATTAAAAAAGAGATTTTCAAAAAAGGTCTCGGCAACTTCCTTTGTTGGCGGACTTGAAGGACGCAACCGACGGTAGATTTCCAGGAGCGCCTCCTCTGAACTCACCACTTTATCAAGAGCCAATGTTTTCCTGAATGAATCTGAATAATTAACGCCATCAATAAAGAGTATTTCAAATTCACTAATACCACAATCATGCAGAGACTGGAGCATAGTCTCGGTCAGCTCACTATTGCACAGGGCAATGACTTCTCCAGTATCCGGACGAACGACATCGTGAGCCAAAAAACGCCCGATAAGCTCATCATGAGAAATCTTTAAGAAATCGATAGCTGCAGTCTTGATTTTTTTACAAAGGGCCTGACTGATTTTTTGCCCTTTCTTGGCCAACATCTCTCCATCCACCGGACTAATCAGATCGAACTCCAACCTCTGTCCTTGAAACGTCTCCGGGGTAAAAGAGATCGAATAATCATCACCATTGAGGCGAACAGTATTCGTAAGATAAAATATCCGTAAAAGTTCGGCAGAGGAATAGCCAATAGCCTTCAACAAAGTGGTCACAGGGAATTTACGACGGCGATCAATGCGGACAAAGAGAATATCTTTGATATCAAACTCAAGGTCTATCCATGAACCTCTAATAGGTATAACCCGGGCAGAATATAAAAGTTTGCCACTGGCATGACTTTTACCATTATCATGAGTAAAGAAAAGGCCGGGAGAACGCTGCAACTGGGAAACGATTACCCGTTCTGTACCATTAACAACAAAGACTCCATCCCCTGTCATCAAAGGCAGACTCCCAAGAAAAACCTCCTGCTCTTTCATGTCACGCAAGGTTTGAACACCAGTCACAGCATCAACATCATGCGTGATCAACCTGACCGTAATTTTCAGGGGTATTTCATAGGTCATACCGCGTTGCAGGCATTCTTCTACCGTATACTTGGGCTCGCCAAAATTATAGCGGACAAATTCCAGAGAACAGAGTCCATTAAAATCATTAATAGGGAAGACACTTTTAAAGATCCCTTGCAAACCAAAATTTTCACGGGCACCGGCCTCCATATCCATCTGCAGAAACTTTTCATATGATATCCGCTGCATGGAAATAAGGTGCGGGGGCTCCATAACAGAAGCCGCCGTGGCAAAATTTTTTCTCACTCGTTCCATAGTAGTCCTCGAGGTTGCCTTGAGAGTGTTATTTTAAAATCACAGACTGGCTGTACAATAAAACCGTTGTGATGTAAAACCCGTTAGCCAAACAATGAAGTAGCTTGGGGATATAAAGAGGTGACAAAGATGATAATGGAAAGTTGAATGGAAACAAAAAAGTTTCCTCAATACAAATTACAACCCGGTGAAAAAAGTGAACCCCTATAAAATCATAACTTTCACCACTGGAAAAGATATGTTCTAAAAAAAATGATTTCAAAAATACTGCAACAGGTGCCTTTCTTCTAAAATCATTTTCAAAGGCTTGAAATGAAACACGCTACGTGTCAAAACCCGTAGCGTGTTTCATCAAATCAGGTTGTCCTGCAAGCAAAACAACATATAGACACAAAACCTACTTTATCGTAACAACACCACCGACAGCCTCAATTTTTGCTTTGATATCAGCGGCTTCATCCTTACTGACAGCCTCTTTCAATGGCTGAGGAGTACCTTCAACCAAATCTTTGGCCTCTTTCAAGCCAAGACCAGTAATAGCTCGAACTTCCTTGATCACTTTAATCTTCTGATCTCCAGCACCAGTGAGAATAACGTCAAACTCAGTCTTTTCCTCAGCAGCGGCAGCGGCAGCAACAGGAGCACCTGCAGCTGCAACAGCAACAGGAGCAGCTGCTGATACACCAAATTTTTCCTCAAGCTCTTTTATCATTGCAGAAAGCTCAAGTACAGACATGTTAGCGATAAACTCAATTACTTCGTCTTTTGAAACAGCCATTATAGCACCTCGTTTATTTTTATAATTTAAAGTTATAGTTCTTCAGGGAAATACTACTATCGAAAAAAATAGTCGACTACCTGTCAGTTATCTACCTGCTCTTTTTGCACTTTGATAGCCCGCAAGCCATAAAGAAAAGTCCGAGGCACTGCCGAAAGCACCTGAAC
>CAITDH010000237.1 GCA_903891045.1 uncultured Desulfobulbaceae bacterium
CTGTTGGGTCTCCTTGGTGTAGCTGAAACTGCCATACGCCAACCCCAAGGCACCGCCCAGGATCAGCGCGATTGCCGCAATCTTGACTGCGTTCATTTTGACTCCTCCTCTTAAAGAAACTCTTGGCAGATGAGATCCGGGTCCACGACAAAGACCTGCCTGTTGTGCACCGCCGAGATGGGCCTAAAACGTTTTTCCCTGGCACCAATCCCCCCTTCACTGCCCATGACCGCGACAATGATCACAGTCACCTTTTCCCGGTCATGATGGGTCCACCACAAACTTGACCTGGCTTTACATCCACAACTGCTCTTCGCTAAGTTTACCCCACTGCTGTTGGGTATTGCCCTTGCATTATTTTCAATTTCCTTCGATACGATCCTTGTTTATTCGTGTTTCTTTATCATGGGTTGACTATTGCGACTGGCCACTCTGCGCAGAATTTCGCTGTGGCATGGGGAGGCTTCTCGTGTCTGTGCGCTGGTGTACAAAAAATAAATCCTGCCAAAGGCAGGATGTATATGGTGCATGAAGTATTTCGGCAACGCCTCCCGCTTGGCAGATTCTTCATCGACAATCATTACCCGCAGCATGAAACGACCTGCTTTCATCATGCCCTATGCGGCAATATGAACCAGGACAGATGTTACGCCAATGCTTTAGCGATCATCATGACCATGACCGTGACCGCGATCGTGGCGGTCATGCTTATAGTTCTCACGATCATCATTCCTGTCATCGTCATGACGATCATCCCGGCGCTCACGATGTTGTTCCTGATAACGCGGGACATACTCGCGATTGTACCAGTTGTCATGCACAAAGAAAACCCGCTCGCCGCAGGCGTTATATTCTCGGCAATGCTTGCTCCAATGTTTGGCGTGACCCGGGGGAACGCGCAGATAGACCGGCGGGCGGTCCATCCGCACCCCCCGCTCAATGACTATCGGCCGACGGTAGATCACTTGTGGCTGCGGGTAATCGCCGATGTCAAGTCGGCCATAGAAACCGGGTTGGCCTATGCTGAGCGAGACGCCAACGTCGGCAGCAAATACCGGGGTTGTAAAGGTAGCAGCGGCTACCGACGCAGCGATCAAAAAACGTTTCATGTTTTTAACCTCCTATTATTGCAATGGATTTGTTAGGGATTGAGAAACTTCAATTATACCATTTTAGATTACATAACCAAGACGACGGCAATAGTCTCAAACATTTTGTTTCTCCTTTTACCATAACTTGGCGGATCAAAAATCTGCAGTCCACTGCCACCTGACATCAAAAGTTGAGTGATGCCCCGTTGCTTGGGGCGTCAGCCTTCAACACAAAGTTAGACTGGTACTCAATTTCACCTTTACTGTACAACAACTTCTTCCGCTGGACGGTAATAGCGATCACCCCTGGACCGGATATCTGGGGGCCGATGCACCGTTACTTAAGCCGCATATCGTTCTTGACCGACTTCACCCCCTTGATCTTACCTGCAACCTCAACCGCCCTATTGATGTTGGCCCGGGAATTAACAAAACCACTCAGTTGAACGATACCCTTGAAGGTTTCGACGTTGATCTCATTTACTTTAAGTGAAGAATCTTCAAGAATTGCAGCCTTGACCTTTGAGGTGATAACAGTATCATCGACATATTCTCCGGTTCCCTCATGCTTTGGTGTAGATGCACAGCCCAGAAATAAAGCCAACAGGATGATTAAGCAAAAAGCGGAAAAAATCTTCGGTTGTTTCATGGATAGTCCCTCCAAATAAATAATGAAGCTAAATACCCCTCAATACTAAGTACACCAGGGGTTCTTTTAACATCCCTTGTCACATTATCAACATTCGAATTTCACCCCCAGTTTTTTTATTCTCCAGACGGTAACTACCGGAAAATAAAATAGAATTAGCAATCCATATCCGGCCCATGAGCAGCAAAACGATACGCGGAACCAACTCCACTCCAAAAGCACCGCAGGGACTATAACTCCATCACCCTACTATGCCGCCAACTTGATATCACACCAATCAACAGCAGAATCAAGACTACTCAGGAGTCAGTTTGACTGCGGAATTTCTGAATTCGTGTGTATTTCTTCCTCTTCATTATCATTGGACACCTTCTCGCTGAAGCCTAATCCGCTCTTACGAAAGAGGCTATTTTTAGAATGCCACCGCAATTCCAGATAGTCAAATCTTGAGGTGCTATTGCAGGGAATAAACAAACTGTCCGTTTTTTTCTTAGACACACCGCCTTGATGGGAAATGCCCGTTCCCATGCTGGAACGTGGGAACAATGATCAACAAGAAAAAGAGATAGCTACTTACTATTCCTACGGGATGAATGAGCACCGCAATCTGTTCCAGTCTCTTGACAAAGGTCTATGGACGAGGAACTGATCAAGGCCCAGGAGCCTGCCCAACTCCAGAAAATGAGCGCAGATCCCGGCAAAGTTTGACGCCTGCGGAAAACAAACCACCCGCACCCCGGACGTTGCCAATTGGGCCACCTGTTACGGACTTGGTCAGCCAGGTAGCCAAGATCAGATCCAGCTGCAACCCCAGTATCTATTCGATATTGAGCTGGATCATCGAGTCGATCTTCACCTTGTCACGGGCAGCAACAGGCCGTCTAAAAAGGAAGGCAATCCCCAGACCAATAGATGTTGATCCGAGGATTGCCTTGTTTTATCCACAGATGACACAGGTCTGCCCTTTGTCCATGGAGAATAGCCATCGCTGTCATGCGTGGGATTCGTATCCCATATGCTCACTTCAGGGAGAGCAGGTACGTGCGCAGATTTATTGACCGGTCATCCAGGCCCAATTTGCGGCGCAGATTTTTACGGTGGAAACTGACAGTGCTCACTGACACACCGAGCACATCGGCTATTTCCTGACTGCTCTTTCCCGGACGAAGAAGAGCCGCCACCCCAACCTCCTGCGGCGTCAACAGGAGATGAAGCGAGGAGAGTCGATGTAAAAAAGGAGTGATGATGTTATTGAGATTGGTCTCGACAATATCGATCAGGGTTCGCTCCCGATGACCATTCAGGCTGTTTCTCAACTTCTCAGTATAAGGCAATACCAGTTCATGGATATTGGCAGTTATCCGTTGCTCCAACTCCTCCAGGCCGCGCTCGCGGTGTTCAAGCAACACCCTGAGGGCAACATTCATCTCCTCCAGCTTCTCACTCTTCTGCCGCAGCTCTGTCTCTTTTTGCTGCAACTCTTCCTGGATAAGGATTATGGGTGTTATATCCTCATGCACGACAAGGACCTGATGCTCAACGTCCGACAAATACGGAAGAACGCGGAGAATGAACCACTGACGCCTAGTCGGGGCATGGCAGGGATACTGGAGAACAAACTCAAGGATCTCACCAGCCAGCACCTTTTTGATGCCGGCAACAACAAGATCTCCTTCCGGCTCGCCACTTTCCCTGGCTGCTTGGCAAATGGTAAAATAATTGACGCCGGTGAAATCCACATGATCTTCCATTCCATTCCGAGCAGCATAGTGTTGCCAGGCCCGGTTGGTTTGGACAATTACTCCCTTGTCATCAAGCACTGCAACGTGCGCCGAAAGAGAGTCCACAATGATTTCATACATACCGCTGTCCATCAGATTACCCCCTAATGAGAGTTTACACTATCATTACCCTCTACTTTAACCCTTATTGTCATATACGATATCAAAGCTTATTATAAAGTTAAGTCAAGAGCAATACTAACCGGCACCTTGAAGTCTGCCTGCTCAGCAGATGCTCTCAAGGGAAATATCAAGCCTAAATAGGACCTTTCTGAAGAAGAAAAAGCCAGTGCATGGATGCAGGCACCTTTATAGAAAACTGGTAGCACCATAAAAAGTCAAAAGCATTCATTTGAAAATGCAAAAGAGTGCTTTTAGCTCAAGGCCAAGGAGAGCATGATGAAACAATGCTGCTTAGATCAATTTATCGGATTACTCACATCCTGGTTGCATCAAAACTGCATTAAGGCCATTTCCTTGGGTCTGGACAGTCAAGTACTTCTTTCCTTTATAGAGGGGGTCAGTGATGTATATAAGATAACTAACTGTAACAGATTTCAGCTCGAAATAGTCTGCCAGGATCTCAAAGAGAATGGCATCACAGTAATCGAGTTATTATAATCAAAAATGGCTCTAAACAAAACTCAGCTGAATGATTATATTTAACTGCAAGATCAATATATTACCATATTGGAGGTCTTGCTATGAAAATGCCGGTTATCTC
>CAITDH010000238.1 GCA_903891045.1 uncultured Desulfobulbaceae bacterium
ATCCAGGGTGATCCCATACCCCATGATGAGCATCAAAATGACGCTGCCGAGCAATGCCAGGGTAGCCCGGATCGGATCCCGGCGCAGCTCCAGCGCCTCGCGATGGCTGTAGCTGAGCAGACGGCGAAGGTCGAAGCCGATTTTTTTGTCAGGGATGGTTGTGTCGGGTGCTGGCGGTGAGGGAGGGGCCATCGCCGCTGTTGCTGACAGCTCCGGGGTCTTACCCTCGGGCACGGCGTCTTCCAGGTAGCCGATAAAGGCCTCTTCCAGTGTTGTTGTTCCGCGTTTTTGCATCAGTGCGGCGGGCATATCGCTGATCAGCACCTGTCCGGCATGCATCAGTGAGATGCGGTCGCAGCGTTCGGCCTCGTTCATGAAATGGGTTGAAATGAAGATGGTGACCCTGTCGCGGCGGGCAAGATCAATCAGGATTTGCCAGAAGGCATCGCGGGCGATCGGGTCAACCCCTGAGGTGGGCTCGTCGAGGATCAGCATCTCCGGACGATGGATCATCGCCACCGCCAGGGATAGCCGCTGGCGTTGCCCAAGGGGGAGGCTGTCGGGCAGCGCAGCCATGACTCCGGTCAGGCCGAAACGGGTGGCCATCTCATCGACACGGCCGGAGATCTCGCCTGCGGGCACGCTGAACAGCCGGGCATGCAAGGTCAGGTTCTGCGCCACGGTCAGCTCGGAATAGAGCGAGAAGGACTGGGTCATGTAGCCGACCCGCCGCCGGGTTTCAAGATCTTTGGGATTCACCGCCTGACCGAAGAGCCAGGCCTCTCCTGCGCTTGCCATCAGCAGGCCGGTCAGCATCTTCATGGTCGTGGTCTTGCCGCAGCCGTTGGAGCCCAAGAAACCGAAGATCTCGCCGCGGGCGATACGAAAACTCACATGGTCCACCGCCGTGAAGTTACCGAAACGCATGGTCAGGTCCTTCGCCTCGATCGCGATCTCGTCATCACCGGCTGCGCGTGGCGGGATCCGTATGGCCTGGTGGCCGGCGCGCTTTTCTTCCGGCAGCAGGGCAATGAAAGCTGTCTCCAGGGTATCGCTGGCGGTGCGATCCAGCAGTTGCCGAGGGGTTCCTGTGGTCAGAACCCGCCCACCATCCATGGCCACCAGCCAGTCGAAGCGGGCGGCCTCTTCCATATAGGCGGTGGCCACCAGCACGCTCATGCCGGGTTGTCCGGCGCGGATACGTTCGATCAGCTCCCAGAACTGGCGGCGCGAGAGCGGATCGACTCCGGTGGTGGGCTCATCGAGGATCAACAGATCGGGATCGTGAATGAGCGCGCAGCAGAGTCCCAGCTTTTGCTTCATGCCGCCGGAAAGCTTGCCGGCCGGGCGGTCCCGAAAAGGAGACAGGCCGGTACTCGCGAGCAGGTCGTCAATGCGGCGCTTTCGTTCGCGGCTGTCCTGGGCGAACAGGCGGCCAAAGAAATCGATATTTTCGAATACCGACAGCGTGGCGTAGAGATTCTTGCCCAGACCCTGCGGCATGTAGGCAATGCGCGGACAAACAACTTTCCGGTGATGTGCTTTGGCCATGTCACCAGCCAGCACCTTGACCTGGCCGCTCTGAATGACGCGCGCGCCGGCGATCAGCGAGAACAGGCTCGACTTGCCGACCCCGTCCGGGCCGATCAGGCCGACCATTTTTCCGGCCGGCAGATCGAGGGTGATGGCGTCCAGGGCAAGCGTCTTGCCGTAACGCAAGCTGACATCGGTTAAACACGCGACCGGTGCGATTCCTGCCGCAACAGAGGAAGGATCCGCCTGGTCACCGGTCATTGCGGCAGCCTCACCCGCAGGTCGGCCGGCCACTCAACCTGCGGATCAAGCCGGACATAGGCCATGCCCGGCAGGCCGGTCTTGACAGTATGAATATGTTTCTTGAGAAGCTCCGGGGCGATTTGCGCCTTGACCCTGAACATCAGCTTCTGCCGTTCGCTGGCGGTCTCCACGGTCTTGGGGGTGAACTGGGCGACGTCGGCGACAAAGGAAACCGTCGCCGGGATGACATACTCCGGTGCGGCATCGAGCACCAGATGCACCTCGGAGCCGATCGCAACCCGGCCGGCAGCGGCGGTGGGAAGGAAGAAGGTCATGTAGACATCGCTCAGATCGAGCAGGTTGAGCACCTTGCCTCCGCCGGCGACCACCTCGCCGGGCTGGGCGATGCGATACTGCACGCGACCGTCGCGGCTTGCCTTCAAGGCGCTGTCGTCGATGTCTGCCTGGATGCGCTCAATCGTGGCCTGTGACGCCTCAACATCCGATAACGCCTCGGTCTCCTGAGATCTGGCGGTGGCGATGGCGGCTTCCGCCGCTGCGATCTGGGCTTTGGCTGCCTGGACTGCCGCCTGGGCGCTCAGGGCCTGGACTTGGGCATCGTCCAGCTCCTGGATGGAGATGATGCCGGAGCGGGCCAGGGATTTGGATCGCAATAACCGTTTTTGGAGTGCATCAGACTCTGCCTGGTGCTGTGCCATCAGCGCCAGGGCGGTAACCTTCTCGCTCCGGCGCTGCTCCACCTGGCTCTGGACGGTCTCAACCGCACTATGTGCCTTTTGCAGATGCGCTTTGGCCTCACGGCGTTGAGCCTCAAACACCTCGGTGTCCATGGTCGCAACAACCTGCCCGGCGGTGACAAAATCACCTTCCATCACCAGGATAGTCTTGATCCGGCCAGCCGTCCTGGCGGCGATATCGACCTCCACCGCCTCGATGCGACCGTTACCGCTGCTGAAACTATCACCCAGCCCTTTTGGTTGGAGGTGTTGCCAAAACAAAAAGGCAATACCTCCAGCGATGATCAGCAATCCGATTGTGAAAAACAACTTTGAATTTAGTCTCATCTCGGCAGCTCTCCTTTGATTGACTGAGTCTTCACATTATCGGCTGTTCATGGTGCGGTCGGGCAGGTGATAATTTCCCCTCACGTGCCAACGTCTTATATAACATTAGCAGATTTAGTAGCTCAGATCAAACGGGCCTGTCAGAGAAACTATTCTTTTTACAGAAGAGGGTGGTATCCGGGTAAAAAGGTTTCTTGTCCGGCAGTTGTTTGAAATCTTTTTTGAGGGAAAAACTGTACTTTTTGGAAGGCGTTTCTTTCTTTGATCGCGGCTGGTTTGTTGTCTTTTTTATATGTTTTTTGTTCTTGCTGCTATTCTTTAAAAAAGATCTCTTCAAGTTTCTGGTCGCGATCATAGATATCCGTATGGAAAGATATCGTACCATCCTGGTTGCTTGTGACAGTCTGGTAGGTGATATGAACCGGCAGAGGTGTTGGCAGGTGGATAATGGTGCGTTTACCCGTATCTATAAGCTCCTTGAGTTTTTCTGAAGACCAGCCCTTTTCGATACCACCAAGAAGGAATTCCGCCAACTTGACCGGTTTTCCGAGGCGAATACAACCATGACTAAAGGCTCGGTTGGAACGTTGAAAATAGGTCTGTGTGGGGGTGTCATGCATATACACATTAAAACTGTTGGGAAAGACAAATTTGATTGCGCCAAGGGCGTTCCATTTGCCAGGGTCTTGTCGTAATGCAAACTGGCCCATTTTATTTGGGCTCACCTGGTTCCAGTTAATGGACAGAGGATTGACCTCTTTAGCCTCCGATGTCCGGTCACTGAAGAGACGGATATGTTTGGTGTTGAGGTAATGAGGATTCTTTTTTAAATCGGCCAGCATTTCATCTCGGGCGATCTGGGGGGGGATGTTCCAGTAGGGGTTGAGCTCTATATATTGAATCAGATGGCTGAAGACTGGTGTTTCGTGGTTCTGGGTTCCGACCACAACGGGCATTTCGAGGATGACGGTGTCGCCCTCAATACCCTCCAAGGTGAATCCGGCAATATCAACCAGCACATATTTTTTGCCAAGATCATGAGCCTCCCAGCGCCAGCGCTCAAGATTAATGATAATCTGCCTGACTTTCTTCTGGGCGGGTATATTCATGGCCGCGATGGTGGATTTGCCAATCACGCCATCGCCGGTCAGGCCATGGCGGAGTTGAAACTGGATGACGGCCTGAACCAGCATTTTGTCATACACCAGGGCATCGGTTGGCGCTAACTGGAGAAAGCCTTCGATCTCTAATCTTTTTCCTATGGCCGGGATCCGCGAATCTTCTTCACCTGGACGGATGGACTTGCCGGACGCGACAGGGAGCCAGCCACCGGCTGCGGCTAAATTTTGATATCGTGGCAAGGCGGCGCGCAGATTTCGATAATATTTATGTGGCGGCAGCAGGTTCACCAGAAATTGGTTGAAATCTGGAGCGGACAGGGCCGTTTTTATCAGCGCCAGGGCATTAAAAGCAGGGACGCCTTCAGACTTTATCAAAGGATCGGGGGTGTTTTCCTGGGAATGCGTGCGTCCATATTGGGCGTCATGGGCATACGTGATAAAAGCAAGTGTGAGCAGAGTATCCAGCTCAGCCAGCTCTGCTGGCGACCTGCCATTCCAGAGAGAACTGATCCGGCTCACATGATACTGTTCAGGAATCAGGCCATCTTTCTCGGAATTTTTTAAAACTGCAAGCAGTATTGTTGCTTTTTCCCCAGCTCCATCCATGGAGACCCAAACAGGTTGGACTTGTGCTTTATCATAGATAACCCCCAGCCAGTGTTGCAGTGTGTTGTCAGGCACATTGTTATTACTATGGGGATCAGAGGATTTGGCACAGCACTGCTTGAGCCGATCGTCGAGGGCAAGATGCAATTTTTCTGCAGTAGTGGCAAGGGCTGCTTGTGAAGAAAAAAGGAGGGCACAAAGCAAGAACGGGATCGATAAAAGAGTATTTCGCAATCTTGAGCCTTTATTGAATGAGTTGCAAAGAGAGGTTCTGGATGGTATGTAATGCAGGCAAGAAAATGGTGGATATTTGCGCCCCCTCTGCAACTTCAGTCCAAAAACTGCATCACAATATCATTTAAAGGGAATAAGAGCAAGAAAAGCAATGACTGCACCTGATAATGACCCAGAACAGATAAAACTCCCTGAACCAACACCCGAGGTGGCGGATGAGCAATTTAATGCCCAGTCCCTGACCGATCACCTGCGTGATCTTCGCTCCTGTCTTATTATCTCCCTGGCTGCCATCGTTGTTGGTTTTACCGGGGCGTATAACTATGTTGAAGCCATTGGGGTCTGGTTTTTCAAACCTCTCACCGATGTGTTGCCCCAGGGCTCATCGCTGATCTTCACCTCGTACCAGGAAGGGTTTTTTTTTATCTAAAACTCGCCATGGTTTGTGGGCTGCTGCTCGCCAGTCCTGTCATTTTTTATCAGATCTGGCGTTTTTTGGCCCCCGGTCTCTATAAACATGAAAAGCGTGTACTGCTGCCCTTTTCCTTTCTCTCCACCATCTGTTTTTTGAGTGGCGCGACTTTTGGCTATTTTGTCGTCTTTCCACCTGCCTTCCGTTTTCTTGTTGGGTATAGCAATGATTTTC
>CAITDH010000239.1 GCA_903891045.1 uncultured Desulfobulbaceae bacterium
GTTCTGGTTGCATGTATGCATAAGTTACTTGTTATCCTCAACGCAATCCTGAAATCAGGGAAAAAATGGAATCCGCTGCATTTGAAAACAATAACTGCTTGACTTTGAACACAGTTGCTTCTCCCGCTGGGAGAAGGGAGAAAACTCCCTCTTCTTTAGGGAGAGCAACTGTGTTCGAAGTCAAGTATTTTTTGTCGCCGAATATAGGGGATTCCATTGTTTCCCTGATTTTATGATGGCATTAAGGATAACGAGCAACTTATGCATACATGCAACCAAAGCAACTTTTTTAGGTTTTCCTTTAGAAATCAAACGGTCGTAAAACGCTTTGATTACAGGATTATAGCGTGCAGCACTCAAGGCCGCCATGTATAACATACTACGTACTCCTGACCTGCCACCCCAGGTTATCCGTTTGCCTTTGTGTTTTCCGCTATCGCAGTTTAACGGCGCTACGCCTACGAGCTTGCTGATCTGTTCGTGGCTCAATGTCCCCAATTCGGGCAACCCCGCCATCAGGCTAGCCTGTGTGCCAACGCCGATCCCTTTGAAATCCTTAAGCAAAGACAGTTTTTCAGCAAAATGGGTCCGGAGCAGATCATCGATGTCACTGTCGATCATGGAAAGTTGCTTGTTGATAACCTTACGCACAGTCATAATGCTCTTATGCTGGCTCTTGTGGCTTATTTCCAGCCGATTGTCCTCTGCAACTCGCATCGTAATCAACTGGCTGCGTCTGGTCAGGAGCGCCTGTAGCGCGACTTGTTGTGCATCTGGCAATTTCATCAACAATCGCTCACGGTTATCCGACTGGTGAAGCGTTTTGGCAAAATGGCTCAGCACGCGGGCATCAATAGAGTCGGTCTTGGACAGATACCCCATGGCCTTAGCGAAGTCGCGCGTCTGCCGTGGATTAAGCACCATGACAGGCCATCCAGCCTCACAGAGAGCAATGGCGGCTTGTCGCTCAAATCCCCCCGTCGCCTCAAGCACGATCGCGCCCACAGAGACAGGCGTTCTTCTGGTTTTCTCCGTTTTGAGGCAGGCTATCACTCCCTTGATTCCCAGCTCATTATTGTTGAAACATTGCGTTTTACTCTTGTCGCCCAGCGCCAGTTCCAACGTGTCCTTGGAAACATCAATGCCGACAAAAATCATTTCAGAAGCGTTCATCATTACCCATCCTTGCAAATACGAGGTCTGTTATGGAGTTACCCCAATCCAGCCATCCAGCAACTGTTCGGGCTTCGGACAAACGGTTGATATTGCACGCCAAGTGCTCTCCCACGGGCTTGGTGTCCCAAAGGGCTATCGGGCTGTGCAATACCTTCCGAAAAATCAGTATAATAATCAGTTCAAAGCATACAAGGGTTGGGGTGAGGGAAAAGCCGTTCACGACAAGACATTGCTGCATGATTGCTTCGTTCAACAGCGGTTTGTAGAATGAATAGTTACAAATCATCTTTTCACCCGCACTCCCTGCCATGCTGAAGATTATTACCACCACGGCCAAGGAATTCCTGCTTCTGCTGCGAGACCGGACCGGTCTGCTGGTGCTGTTTCTCATGCCCGCAATCCTGGTGGTGGTGATTACCCTGGTGCAGGAAAATGTCATGGAACTCACCGGCCAGAAAAAAACCCAGGTGCTGTTGCTCGATCTCGACCAAGGGGATCTGGGCCGATCACTGCAAACGCAGCTGAAAACCGGCAATCTGGAACTGGTTGTCTGGGATGAAAAGCAGAAAGATATGGCCGATATCCAGGCGGCGGTGGCAGGCGGCGACTATCAGGTTGGGATTGTGATTCCCAAGGATGCGTCTTCCCGGTTCAAAGAGACGACCGCCCGTCTTTTTCAGCAAGGAAAAGGAACGGAAATTCCACCGGACAGCATGACCATCCCCCTGCATCTTTTTATTGATCCGGGCATCATGGCCGGATTACGCTCCGGCGTTACCGCCCAGCTACAGATGGCCTTGACCGTCATTAGCCAGGAAGCCAAGATCACAATGCTCGGGAGGACGCTGCAGGAGGCCATGACCAGTCTCCATGTCCCGCCGGAAGCAGCGCCACTCGATAGCAACAGACTCCCCGCCCTTTTCGGGCAACCCCTGCTTACCCTGACAGAAAACCCAAACAGCACACGAACAACCATAACATCATATAAACCGGTGCAGCAGAACGTGCCGGCCTGGGCCCTGTTCGGCATGTTTTTCACGGCCATCCCCATTGCCGGATCGATCCTCCAAGAACGCAACTCCGGCATCTGGGTTCGCCTGATGGCCCTACCCGTCTCTCCGCTTGTCCTCTTTGCCGGTAAGGCAGTGGCCTATATGGGGATCTGCCTCTGCCAGTTCCTGCTCATTGCCCTGATCGGCGCCTTTCTCTTCCCTTTGCTCGGACTGCCAGCCTTTACCATTGCCATGAACCTGCCCGCGGTGCTGCTCACCGTTCTCTTCTCAAGCCTGGCCGCCTGCGGCTATGGCATTTTCCTGGGGCTTATCTGCAACTCCTACGAACAGGCATCCACCATGGGAGCCACCTCGGTTGTGGCCGCCGCCGCCATTGGGGGCGTGATGGTGCCGGTCTATGCCATGCCCCATATAATGCAGCGTCTCAGCATCATCTCACCGCTCAACTGGGGGCTGACCGCCTTTCAGGATCTGCTGCTGCGGGGATATTCCCTACCCGCCATCCTCGATAACCTTGGCCGGCTCTTGCTGTTTTTTGCCGTATGCGCTTTTTTCTCCTGGAAACTTGCCGGAAGGCAACAATAACCTCTAACCGATCACCTCTAACACAATTGACATCACAACCGACAATGGATCCGCTACAACGTGAACTTCTCGAACTGATATGCACCACCTGCAACCTCCACGACGTGGATCTGGATCAAATAGGTCCTGATGACCCTCTGATCGGCCCCAATTCCCCCTTAGGAACCGACTCCCTGGACGCCCTGGAGATTGCCGTAACCGTGCAGAAAGAATACGGGGTCAGAATGGACGCGGAGAATACCAGCCGGGTTGTTTTACAGTCCGTGACCCACCTGGCCGATTATATCACGGCGAACAGATAGACCAATTTTCTTGCCGCACGAGCCTTTTGCAAAATGAGGATTTTCGTTCAAAATCAAGGCATGCGAAAAATTCTACCGCAGGCATATAGTTGATATCCCGAGGATAAAATTTTAAGCATAACGCAGAGTTTGGGCGAAAAGACCATTTTTGCAAGAGGATCGCACAATACGGCACTGCCAAGAAGTAAATCTTTAAGAAAGGAGGATCATGAAAATGAAGAAATGTGTTTCCCTTCCACTAATCCTGTCAGCCATCTGCCTGTGGATGCCAATGACGAATAGCGCGCAGGCTGCGGCCAACGGGGAAGAGCTCTTTAAGCAACGATGCAGTGTCTGCCATCCGAATGGCGGCAACATTATCAACCCTCGCGAAACTCTGCACAAGGGAGAGCGGGAGGTCAACACCGTCGAGGAAATCGTCGGCAAGATGCGAAACCCCGGGCCGGGCATGTCGAAGTTTGATAGCAATGCCCTGCCTGACAGCGACGCCAAGGCCATCGCCGAGTATATCCTGAAGACATTTTAAGGCGTACTGGACGGGTATTCGTCGTTACCAGGTTTGGGAAGCCCCATCTCTTGGAAGGATCAAAGAGGCTGCTCCCTGCCACGATTATTTTTCAGATGAATGATCTTCCGGCAATGATGGCTGTTCGGTTGCAGTCTCCATGCCATCCGCGACCTCCTGGATGATTCCCATGCGCAGATAGATAGGGCGCACCTGCTCCCTGATTTGCGGCAGATATCGTGCAAAAACGGCCGCCCCAACAAGGCAACCGACACTCCCAAGAAGCAAGGTGCCACGTGGGCCGACAATACCAGCCATTGACCCGGCGCCAAGACTTCCAAACGGCGTCACCCCCAGAAACGCTACGGTAAAAAAGCTCATCACCCGGCCGCGTTTATCTTCATCCAAAACCGTTTGCAAAACCGTGTTGCAAGAGGCAACCAGCGTCATTCCCCCAAATCCTGTCACCGCCAGCGCCACAAGAGAAAGGATGAAGTGACTGGAAAGGGCAAAGGTGGCGATACCAACAGCGAAAAAAATCGTCGCCATCACAATCACCCGGCCAAGCCCGAGCACGCTGTGGCGGGAGGCAAGATAAAGTGTGCCGACCATGGCGCCGCTACCCGCTGCCGCCATCAAAAATCCAAAGGTATGGGCACCACCATGCAGGATTTCCTTGGCAAAGACCGGCACCAGCACGGAATAGGGCATCCCCATAAGACTGACCAGGGCCAGCAGGAGCAGAATGCTTCTGATCGGACCAAATTCATAAGCATAGATAAAGCCTTCATGAAGTTCTTGCAGGATAGGCCGCCTGGAACGCTGGCGATGCAAAGCCGGCGAAATATGCATGGCCGCAAGCGCCACAATGACCGCCAGATAGCTGATGGCATTCAGGACAAAACAGATCCCTTCTCCCACTGAGGCCACGAGCAACCCGGCAATCGACGGGCCGATAAGCCGGGCCCCGTTGACCATGGAGGAATTGAGGGCAATCGCATTGCCCAGATCCTCCCGATGTTCGACCATCTCGACGACAAAGGATTGGCGTATCGGGATGTCAAAGGCACTCACAATACCCAGGATCAGGCTTAGCAGGATTATCTGCCAGACCTGGACGATTCCGGTCAGCACGACCAGGGCAAGACAGGCCGCCTGCAACATGGCTAGGGTCTGGGTCGCAATCAGCAGACGCCGCCGGTCCCAGCGGTCTGCAAGCACACCGGCGACAGGAGAGATAAGGAGAGTCGGAATCTGGCTGATAAAACCAATAACCCCCAACAGCATGGCCGAACCGGTCAGACGGTAAACAAGCCAGCTCATGGCCACCATCTGCATCCAGGTTCCCACCAGGGACACGCTTTGCCCGGCAACGAAAAGGCGGTAGTTCCGGGAACGCAAAGCGCGTAAAAGATGGCGGATGGGCGGCCTCTTCTTTTCGTTATTTGCAACTGTACGCATCAGCAGACCAACCTCAGAAAAAACTGTAGAGCAGGATGCCGTTTAATACGGAAATGAGCGCGGCAATCCCCCACAGCAGCCATTTTTCTATTCCCGCATTGCGGTGTATGCCCATGACCCGTTCGGATGAGGTAAGGGCGATGAGCCCAAAAACCGTCCACGGCAACTGAATACTGAGAACCACCTGGCTCCAGATCAGGCCCTGGAAGGGATTGGTGAGGAAAAAAACTGCCAGGGCGGCAAAGCCAATGGAGATCACGATCCCCAGCCGCGAGTGGCTGTCGGCAACATCCAGAGGTTCGCTGAAATATCCAGCAAAGATGCTGCCGCCAGCCAGAGCAGACGAAATGGCGGACGAAACCCCGGCAAAGAGCAAGGCTGCGGCAAAGACGAAGGCCGCATTGTTGCCGAGCAGCGGCCGTAAGGTCTCTTCTGCCTGGGCAAGCTCGCTTACCACGGTGTGGCCGGAGAAGAAAACCGCAGCGGCCATGATGATCATGGCGCTGTTGATTGCCCAGCCCGCGGCCATGGCGACAATGGTGTCAATGAATTCATAGCGCAGGTGTTTCCTGATACTCTGCTCATCGCCCAGATGCAACTGGCGGCTCTGGATAATTTCCGAATGAAGGAAGATGTTGTGCGGCATGACCACCGCCCCGATCACGGCCATGATGATCATGATCGAGCCATGGGGCACGGAGGGGACAACAAGACTCCGGGCCGTGAGCGGCCAGTTGACATCGGCCAGGAAGATTTCATAGATGAAGGAGAGGCCGATGATCGAGACAAAGCCGATGATATACCGTTCAATGGCGCGGTATCCCTTGGAGAAAACAATCGCCACCACCACCACGGCGGTCAGGATCGTCCCGATGGGAACAGGAATCTTGAACAGCATGTTAAGGCCGATGGCCGCGCCGAGCAACTCCGCAAGCGAGGTGGAGATGGAGGCCAGCATGGCGCTGCCAAGCAGGAATGCGGTCCAGTATCTGTTGTTGAATTTGACAATGGCTTCCGAGAGACAGAGACCGGTGACAATCCCGAGATGCGCCGCGTTATGCTGGACCAGGATGAGGATGAGGGTCGAGAGGGTTACCACCCAGAGCAGGCCGTAGCCAAACTGCGATCCGGCCGCGATGTTGGTCGCCCAGTTGCCCGGATCGATGAACCCGATGGTCACGATGAATCCGGGGCCTATATATTTGAGGATCTCCAGGCCGCCGAGCTTTGGCCGGTGTCCGGAAAAGATTTTGCGAAGGAAGGTATGCATGATGGCCTCGTAAAAAGTCGTCACACCGGTGGAAACCGGTGTCCAGTCTTTCCGCAACTATTTGTAAATACTGGTTTCCAGTCTACGCCGGAATGACAGGATAGTGTAGTACTTTTTAGTTTTTTTACGCAATCATCACAATTAGACCTTCTTGTCCTGTGACATGGTCTGGTTACCTACTCTCCGCAGCACTCCTCTTCCAGTATGAAGAGGAGCATCCTATGTTTCCAGACAGCTTGTCAATACTGAAAACCATTCCGGGTAGAATCGCCCCTGAAAATGATGGACAAGCTGTTCTGATTTCCTTTTTTTTAACGGAGAAAATGACTCATCCCCACTAACGCGGGGGCGACGCTATCTGAGGTCAGTCGTCAATAGTGGACACCAAATCAATCATGCTGCTTTTTGCATTTTATAAAAACGGCGTTCAAATGCTGCTGGAGAAAGATAGCCAAGTCTCTTTTGCTTTCTCTGACGATTATAGAA
>CAITDH010000240.1 GCA_903891045.1 uncultured Desulfobulbaceae bacterium
CGGGTCGTCAGGGAGAGGAAAGAATGAAGAGAGAAGTAAAACACACTGAAGAGGCAGGTATGCAGGAAATTCAATTTGCGCCATCTATATTGTCAGCTGATTTTTCCCGTCTGGGTGATGAGATTCGTGCAGTGGATCAGGCCGGGGCGGAGGTGATCCATGTGGATGTCATGGATGGCCATTTTGTCCCCAATATCACCATCGGTCCATTGGTGGTTAAGGCAGTACGCCAGGTAACGGCCAGGGTTGTTGATGTGCATTTGATGATCGAGAACGCGGACCGTTATCTTGAGTCGTTTGCGGAGGCTGGTGCCGACTGGATTACTGTGCATGTGGAGGCTTGTCCTCATCTGCATCGGACGGTATCTCGTATTCGGGAGCTGGGGAAAAAAGCTGGCGTAGTTTTGAATCCGGCCACCCCCTTGGAGACGCTTGATTTTATCCTGGAAGAGGTGGATCTGGTGATGCTCATGAGTGTGAATCCCGGATTTGGCGGGCAGTCTTTTATCCGCTCCACCCTGCGCAAGATCAGTCAGTTAAAAAAACGGATTGATGATCTGGGTCTTGTGGTTGGTATCGAGATTGATGGCGGGATCAGTCCGGCGACGATCGGTGAAGTGGCTGAGGCTGGGGCCAATATCTTTGTTGCTGGCTCAGCGATCTATGGTCGAGCGGATTACCAGGCAGAGATCAAGGAAATGCGTGAGTTGGCCGAGGCAGGCCGTAAAAGAAGAACCAGAGGCGAAAACAACCTCGCTTAGGAGCTGGCACAATATCCCCGTGTTTTGGAGGTGAGCGATGGATAGATGGCAGGCGTTGACAGATGTACCCGTGTATCAGCATCTTGTAGGGCTGGCACAAAAGTCCTTTGATCTTGCGTCCCCTGAGGCCTTGAACTCCGCAAGGATACGGCAATATTGCTGTTCTGTTGCAGGGATTGATCTGCTCTATGCTACGCAGCGGGTGGATGATGAGGTTCTGGCAGGGCTGCAGGAGCTGGCCGATCAGTGTAAGCTGATAGAGCAGTTTCGGCAAATGCGCCGGGGCGCGGTCATGAATCGTATTCATGGCTTTCCCTCTGAGGAACGGCAGGTTCTGCACACCGCCTGTCGAGATCTGTTTACCGAGAATCCGGTAGAGCCAATTGCATCCGGACAGGCCAGAAGAGAGATGGCCAAGCTGAAGGTCTTCCTGGATGATCTGGACAATGGCACCCTGGCGAACGCGCAAGGGCGTCCCTTTGATACCATGATCCATGTGGGTATCGGTGGCTCAGATCTCGGTCCGCGTTCAATGTATGAGGCCTTGCGCGTTTATGTGAGGCCAGGGCGGCAGGTCTTTTTTGTTTCCAATGTTGACCCTGATGACGCGGCGGCTGTGCTGCGCCGGGTCAATCTGGCCACAACCCTTGTCAATGTGGTGTCCAAGAGCGGCACCACTCTCGAGACCTTGACCAATGAGGCCCTGATCAGAAGGGCCTATGAAGCACAGGGGCTTGATCCGGCCCGGCACTGTCTCGCGGTGACCGGTAAAGGAAGTCCCATGGATAATCCAGCCAAATATCTCCGCTCTTTTTATATGTTTGATTCTATCGGCGGCAGATACAGCTCAACCTCAATGGTTGGACTGGTCATGCTTGGTTTTGCCCTGGGATTTGAGCTGGTGCAGGAGTTTCTTGCCGGCGCTTCCTCAATGGATGAAGCAGCTGAGGAGCCAGATCTGCGGCAGAATCTGCCTCTCTTGCTGGCGATGTTGGGGATCTGGAACCATAGCCTTCTCGGGGCTTCGACTGTCGCCGTACTTTCTTATAGTCAGGCTTTGCATAGATTTGCTGCCCATCTTCAGCAGTGTGATATGGAATCCAATGGCAAGTCGGTATCGCGATATGGAGAGTCGGTGCATCTCAAGACGGGTCCGATCCTCTGGGGTGAGCCGGGGACAAACGGGCAGCACGCATTTTATCAGTTGCTGCATCAGGGGACAGAGATTGTGCCGGTTGAGTTCATTGGCTTTCGGCAGAGTCAGTACGAGGAAGATCTGGAGATTGAAGGAAGTAC
The DNA here is from genome assembly GCA_903891045.1 of uncultured Desulfobulbaceae bacterium. Classification (GTDB taxonomy): domain Bacteria; phylum Desulfobacterota; class Desulfobulbia; order Desulfobulbales; family Desulfocapsaceae; genus UBA2270. The sequence goes on from CAITDH010000240.1 coordinate 2,058, forward strand.
ATCCCAGCAGAAACTGGTGGCGAATCTTCTGGCCCAGTCTCTAGCAATGGCCAGGGGGCAGGAAAACGAGAACCCTAACAAGAAATTTCCAGGAAATCGTCCCAACTTGATTCTGCTTGCTGACAGGCTGACTCCAAAGACCATGGGGGCCCTTCTCGCACTGTATGAGGCCAAGATCGTTTTCCAGGGATTTTGCTGGAATATCAACTCGTTTGATCAGGAAGGAGTGCAGCTTGGGAAGGTGCTTGCCAGTCGGGTGCTTGCCCTCATGCAGGAGATACGGAAAGGCAGTAAAGGTGATTCTTCTGTGGAAATGGCCTTGCTGCGAATATCAAGGATGATGCTTAAATAGATAATATGTCTCTGTTCTATTTTCAGTTAAACCGGGACATGAGCCAAGCAGGCATTCAGTAAACGCATTGGCAACTCATATTCATTCCCACAGACGACGATTGAACCGGTAACAAAATTCACTTATATATGCATGTAAATATTTGTGAGACACACCATGGAATGTACCGTTAATGAAGGTCTTCAAATTCCCGATCACAATATGGACCAAAGGCAGCCAGTGGC
>CAITDH010000241.1 GCA_903891045.1 uncultured Desulfobulbaceae bacterium
GAAATCGTCCAAGGGCTTCAGAGATACATCCGCACCATAACCGCCAGTCTTTAGGTGCCGTAAACAGAAAGAGCAAGGTCTTTTTTTGCTCTTTCTGTTTACGGCACCTTATGCCACTCAAAGAAACAGCCAATCTTTACCGGCTGTTTCTTTGAGTGGCGTCTGGCAGATAACATACAAAGTGCCGCGAAATTCAATATTATAACTATTTTTTGAACGACGGCGTGATTCCAGGGCGCCCCCTCGTGCCAACAATGAAAGACAATGGCCATAAAGATCCACAAAGCGTTTCCACCCTGCTTTCCAGAATTACCAACGAACAAGGATGGCGGCAGCAACTGGACACACACAGCCTGTTCCTGCATTGGGACAAACTGGTTGACAAGACCACCAGTACCCACGCCCGCCCCCTGAAGATCGTGGGCAATGTCCTCTGGCTGGAGATTACCAATTCCGCCTGGATGCAGCAATTACAATTCCAAAAGATCCAGCTTCTGGAGATCGTCAACAAATCACTCCATCTCTCCCGCCTGGAAGATATCAGATTCGTCCTGACCAATAGCGATCAGACCGTAGAGCGCAACAAGCAGACCGTTCACTTTATCCAGCCCTCGCCCGCCGCCCAGGATTCTTTCCAGAAACAGATTGCCGGTATTGAGGACGAAAAAATCCGGGATGCCTTAATGAGCCTCTGGTACCAGTCCCACTCCTGCCAGAGAGGCTGACCAAGAAAAGGACTTGACCGATCAATTACGAATTACTAATTACGAATTATGAATAAAAAACATCTTGGACTTCACTTCATAATTCGTAATTCATTCGTAATTCATTCGTAATTTCTAATTCGCAATTCGTAATTTCTAAGGAATACTCATGCTCTACAACTCAGTCTTAGAGGCCATTGGCAACACCCCACTGATCCGGATCAATCGGCTGTGCCCCAATGACAGGGTTCATCTCTATGGCAAATTGGAGTCTTCTAACCCCGGTGGGTCAGTCAAAGAGCGGATTGCCCTGACCATGATCGAGGCCGGTGAAAAAAACGGCGAACTCACCCCTGACAAGATCGTCCTTGAGGCCACAAGCGGCAATACAGGCATCGGCCTGGCCATGGTCTGCGCCGCCAAGGGCTACCGCTGCCAGCTGATCATGTCCGAGTCCGCATCGCTTGAGCGCCGCAAGATCATGCAGGCCTATGGCGCCGAGATCCTGCTGACCCCGGCCCACCGCAGCACTGACGGGGCCATTGAAAAGGCCTACGCCATGGCCCGTGAACACCCGGAACGCTATTTTCTCACCGATCAGTTTAACAACGAGGCCAACTGGCAGGCCCATTACAACACCACCGCCCCGGAGATCTGGCAACAGACAGAAGGCCAGGTGACCCATATCGTCGCCACCCTTGGCACCTCGGGAACGATGATGGGGTTGTGCGCCTGGTTCAGCGAGCACCAGCCGCAGGTGCGGATCATCGCCGTGGAGCCCTTCCTGGGCCACAAGATCCAAGGGCTTAAAAACATGAAGGAATCCTATCGTCCCGGGATCTTTGACAAGTCAAAACCGAGTGAGATCGTCAATATCGAGGATGAAGACGCCTTTCACATGGCCCGGCTGTTGGCCCGCAAAGAAGGTTTGCTGGTGGGCATGAGCAGTGGCGCCGCCATCTTTGCCGCCATCAACCTGGCTCAAAAATTAGAGGAGGGATTCATTGTCACCCTGCTTCCGGACAGCGGCGAGCGCTATCTGAGCACCCCCCTGTTTACCCGCAAGACTCAAGCCAGCGAGAAAAAATCGCAACTGCGTTTTTTTAACACCCTGAGCAAGAAGAAGGAGGTCTTCACCCCCCAGACTGAGGGGAAAGTCTCCTTTTACACCTGCGGGCCCACCGCCTATGAAGCGCCGAATCTCTCCCTGTGCCGCCGTTTCATCGTCACCGACCTGATCACCCGCTACCTCGAAAGCAAGGGACTGACAGTGGATTCCTATATGAATTTCACTGACCTGGATGACAACACCATCGACGGCGCCAGCAAGGCCGGGGTCTCACTTTCCGAATTCACCAGCAGATACATTGACGGCTTCATGGAGGCCATCGATGCCCTCGGGATCAAACGAGCCACCGGCTACCCCAAGGCCTCCGAACATGTTGCCGACATGATTGAGATCAGCCATGAACTCATCCATAAGGGCTTTGCCTATGAAAAACATGGATCCATCTACTTTGACATCTCCAAGTTCAAGCGTTACGGCCGCCTGTCAGGCATTGACCTGAGCAAGATCCAGCTGGGTCGCACCGTTGATCTGGACAACTACGAAAAGGACAACCCCCGCGACTTCACCCTGCTCAAGCGCTCCACCCTGGCGGAGCTGAAGAAAGGGATCTTTTATGAGACCGACTGGGGCAATGTGCGGCCAGGCTGGCATATCGAATGTTCTGCCATGTCCACCCGCTATCTGGGCAAGACTCTCGACATCCACACCAGCAGCCGGAATCTGATCTTTCCCCACCACGAAAACGAGATCGCCATTGCCGAGGCCCTGACCGGTAAGCCCCTGGCTAAATACTGGCTGCACTCCGAGCTTCTGCTGGTGGATGGCAAGATGATGTCAACAGAAGCCGGAAATGTAGTGACCCTGAACGACCTGATCCTGCGCGGATTCACCTCTCGCGAGGTACGTTTTATGTTGCTGTCGGTTCACTACCGCAAACCGCTGAACTTTTCCTTTAAGAGACTGATCAACGTCCGCACCGCCCTACGCCGCATTGATGAGTTTACCTGCAAGCTCCTCTGCCTGCCTCCAGGCAAACCGCACCCGGAGATCGCCGCCTTTGTCTCCACCATGACTGAGCAGTTTTTTGAGGCCATGGATGATGACCTCAACGTCTCCAAGGGTATGGGCGCCATCTATAAATTCATCAAGGCCGTGGGCCCCATTCTCCACGTCAACCATCTTGACCACGACCAGAAAAAATATATTCTGGAGAGCTTCACCAAGATCAATCAGATCCTCCAGATTTTCCGGCTGAAGGGCTGTCCGCTGGCTCCGGCCGTGGGCACCCTGATTGCCCGCCGCGAGAAGGCCAGGGCTGAAAAAGACTGGCAGGCCGCCGATGATGTCCGCGACGAACTCCTACGCCAGGGAATCCAGATCATCGATACAGCGACCGGGCCAGTATGGAACCCCCTTGATGCAACAAAGGAATAACATTTTTTTACAGAGCTGAATGTTGTGTTCTTGTTTTTCTTTTGATACTGTAAAGAGTACCTTGCCGCCGACATCTGGTATACCTGTCAATATGCAAAGGAGACTCCACTATGAATGGTATCATGAAACACGCATTGTGGGCAATTACCGCCCTCATCATTCTGTTTCCTTCTGCCCTGCCCGCGGCGCCCCCCGACCCTCAAGGTGAAACGCTCACCCTCGGTGTCTTTCCCTATATCTCACCAAACCAGATGATGGAGCAGCTCTCCCCCCTGTGTAAACGGATCGAGCAGGCACTGGGCAAGAAGGTTGTCCTCGTCTCTGCTCCCGACTTCATGAGCTATGTGGAGCGCACAGCCAAAGGTGAATACGACCTGGTGCTCACCGGGCCACACATGGGATATCTGGCCGAGAAACGCGATGGCTGGCAGCGGATTGTGCAATCCGGTCAGAAAACTGCCACGGTGCTTCTGGTGCGCCAGGAATCCAGCATACAGCGCCTGGAGGACCTCCGCGGCAAAAAAATAACCGTCGGCAACAGGCGGTCCCTGACCTATCTGCTGGCCGAGAAGGCACTCGCCGAAAAGGGGATCATCATCGGCAAGGATATGGAGGTCATCGAGACCGCCACCTTTTCCAACGTCGTCCAGTCGGTGTTCCTGGGCGAGGCAGATGTCGGCGCCACCCCAACCCTGCTCTGGGACAACTGGGAGCACGTCAACGCCGAACAGCATCACCAGCTCCGCGAGATCTACCGCGCCAAACCAACGGCTCCGTCCTTTCTGGTGATGGCCAGCCCCAAGACCGATCAGGCAACCATCCGTCGCCTGATCGATTCACTGTTAAGTTTCGAGAATACCGCGGAAGGCAAGGATTTTTTCAAAAAAAGCCAACTGATGTCCTTCCTGCCGCTTGATGACGCGGCCATGGAGAGCGCCGCTCCCTTTGTCCATGTCCTCATGCAACCATAGTGACAATATGACCGAGCAACCCCGTTCCGTCCCCTGGTACCGTTCGTTACGATTCAAACTGGTGGCCACCGCCATCACGATAGAGCTGATCATGCTCTCGGCCTTGCTCACCAACAGCTTTTATCTGCTTGATAAAGAGGTTAAGTCTCAGACCCAGGCGCGGCTTGAGGCCTTTACCCCCCTGCTTGATGCGGCGCTGGCTGGCCGCGTGTTCCAGCGTGATCATGCCGAGGTGGCGGCAATCCTCAACCGCTTGACCAGCACCGAACGTACCGAGATTCGCTATATCGCCATCCTTGACCCGGCCGGAAAGATCATCGCTTCATCCGGCAAGCTCAACCCGGAGACGTTTCTCGAGGAAGACCACAGCGTTGCCGAGGCCCTGACTGATCTCACCTACGATGTCCGCCTGCCCTTGACCATCGCTGGCAATGAAGTCGGCACAGTACGTTTTGGTCTTTCCCTCACCGCTATAGTGGACACACAACGCCAGGTGGTCAGAGAGGGAGGAATCATTGCTGCGGTCGAGATTTTCCTGAGCCTCCTTCTCCTAGCCAGTGGCGGTTATCTGGTAACCCGCCACATCCGGGCGCTGACAGAGGGAACCCGTCGGGTAGCGCAGGGTGACTATAACGCCCAAATCCTCATCCCTGGTCACGACGAGATTGCCATCCTTGCTTCTGACTTCAATTCCATGGCTGCTTCCGTCGCAACGCATGTCAACGAGCTCCGGGCAAGTGAGATGCGCTTTGCGGCCATCTTCAATGCAGTGGGCGAGGCCATCTTCGTATATAACAGCGAGACCAGCAAAATTATTGACGTCAACCAACGGATGTGCGAGATGTACGGCTACACCCGTGAAGAGGCAATCGGCAACTACAGCGGCACCTTCAGCTCCGGCGTTCATCCCTACACGGTGAACGAGGCCATCGCCAAGACCCAAGCGGCAACAGCAGGCGTTCCGCAGGTCTTTGACTGGCATGCCCGCGCCAAGGATGGCCGGCTCTTCTGGGTTGAGGTCAGCATGCGTTTATCGCGAATTGGCGATGATGACCGCCTGATCGCCGTGGTCCGTGATATCAGCGAGCGCAAGAAAATGGAGGAAGACAGAAATACAGCGATTGCCCGCTTCCAGACCCTGGTTGACAGCCTTGATGCCCTGGTTTATGTCGCCGACATGGAAACATATGAGCTTTTGTTTATCAATAAATATGGCAAGGAGATCTGGGGAGAGATCACCGACAAGATATGTTGGCAGACCCTGCAAGCGGGCCAGAGCGGGCCTTGTTCATTCTGCACCAACGACAAACTCCTTGATGCCAATGGCAATCCCAGCGGTACCCTAATCTGGGAATTCCAAAATACCATGACCAGAGAATGGTATGAATGCCGCGATCAGGCAATCAAATGGACTGATGGCCGCCTTGTCCGCATGGAGATTGCCATCAACATTACACCCCGCAAGAAAGCGGAAAATGATCTGGCGACCGAAAAAGAACAACTGGCCGTTACCTTGCGCAGTATCGGTGACGGGGTTATCACCACCGACACCAGGGGCAGAGTCGTTCTGCTCAACACCTTGGCCGAAATACTGACCGGCTGGAGCCAGCAAGAGGCGCAAGGCCGGCCACTTACAGAGGTATTCAACATTATTCATGAGCAAACCCGTAACCCCTGTGACAATCCGGCGGAAAAGGTGCTGACATCCGGGGAGATCATAGGGCTGGCCAATCATACCACCCTGATCGCCAGAAACGGAAGGGAACGGAAGATAGCGGACAGTGCCGCGCCCATCCGTGATCGGGAAGGCCGTGTCATTGGCGTTGTCCTGGTTTTCCGGGATGTTACAGAAAAGCACCGAATGGAAGAAGAACTGCTGAAAGTCAAGAAACTGGAGTCAGTTGGCGTGTTGGCAGGGGGTATCGCCCATGATTTCAACAATATACTAGTCGCCATCCTCGGCAATATCAACCTGGCCCTGCTCGATGGCAACCTGGAGGAGAGGACACGAAAGCTGCTGAGTGAAGCGGAAAAGGCCTCGATCAGAGCCAAAGATCTCACCCTGCAGCTGCTCACCTTTTCCAAGGGTGGTGAGCCTGTTAAACAGACGGCGTCAATCGCTGACATTATCCAGGACTCGGCCGATTTTGTCCTGCACGGCAGCAATGTAGCCTGCCGCTATTCCCTGCCTGAAAACCTCTGGCTTGTGAATATTGATAAAGGTCAAATAAGCCAGGTTATTCAGAATATTATCATCAACGCCAACCATGCCATGCCGAGCGGGGGGAATATCCAGGTCAACTGCGAAAATGTCGAATCCCAGGCGACCCCAGGCGTCTCCTTGCCCGACACGAACAAGTACATTAAAATCGACATCAGCGACAGCGGAACCGGTATCCCGGACGACCTGATTGACAAGATCTTTGATCCCTATTTCACCACCAAAGAGGAGGGAAGCGGCCTGGGCCTTGCTGTCACCCATTCCATCATCACCAAACATGATGGTTTTATATATGTGCAATCAAAGCCAGGAGAAGGAACAACCTTTACCCTTTATCTTCCTGCCTCAACCCAGAAACAAAAACAGGAGAACAAAGAAGCTATAAAGACAAGTGCCAACAAGGCGAAAATCATGATCATGGATGACGAAGAGATGGTCAGAGATGTCGCCAAAGCCATATTTGTCATGCTGGGCCACGAAGTGATTTTGGCGGTGAACGGTGAAGAGGCGGTTGAACTCTACAAGAAGCAGAGTGATCTGGGTCAACCAATTGATATTATTATTATGGACTTAACCATTCCCGGCGGCATGGGCGGCGAAAGCGCGGTGCAAGAGATCCTGGCAATCAACTCTGAGGCCAAGGTTATCGTCTCCAGCGGTTATTCCAATGATCCAATCATGGCACACTACCAGGATTATGGATTTAGCGCCGCTATTGTCAAACCGTTTCAGGTTCAGGACATCATGGATGTCATCAATAAGCTACTGATGACATAACTGTGCAGGTAGATAGACTGAAGGTGGAAGGATGAAGTATCACCCTTGCTGTGTCTTTAAAAACCTTCGACCTTCAGTCTTCAGCCTTCAACTCGACAAATAACCTGCCCTGTTTGTTTCCTGCCACCTACCTTCGGCACAACCTGCCAAAGGCCCCAGGGATCGTGCCGGATGACCAGAAGGCTCGACCTTGTTTATAATCCACAAACCTTCAGAGCCGAGTGAAAAGTCTAGTGTTTTCGAAGTGTTCTGTCGATTTTTTGCCTTTTTTACCCGTCACCCAAACATATCCCAACTGGCTTCGGTATGCATTGGCCACTCGAAAAAGATATCGTTCTTTGCCTAAAACCACCCATCAAAGTTGACCCACCGACCACCCACACCCAGCCTATGGCGAACGCCGGGTGGGTGGCAGTGTTTGGTTTTCATTTACTCGTTTCTTCCTGGCTGCTTGTACCCCAACTCATCCCGGTTGCATCGGCACCGGCATCCACGGCGGCCAGAAGCGTATCCTGCGAGAGATGTGCATATCGCTGGGTCGTCTTCAGCTCACTATGTCCCAACACCTTGGAGACTTCGTAGAGACTTCGCCCGGAATTGACCATGAAGCTGGCACAGGA
>CAITDH010000242.1 GCA_903891045.1 uncultured Desulfobulbaceae bacterium
AGATGCCGCTGCCGCCCTGCTACGCCAAACAATATCCCAGCCTGTCGCCCGGCAACTGATTCACCTGACCGCCCCTTTAAGAGAGATCCTGCTCTTCAACGATCCGTCAGGAGTGTACGCCCATTCGTTGCTTCAAGGCCCATCATTGCTTGAACCTTGAAGAATTAAGGAAAACCTCCCATGTCCTTTCCGGCCACCACCATGCTCTCTCTCTGGCACGACCTGATCTGGCCGCTGATTCGGCTGCTCGGCTATGTCTCGGTCAGCCTTTTTCTTGCCAACCTGATCGAATCCCTGAACTGGACCAGCAAGATTGCCGCCCTGGCCCGCCCCCTGCTACGCCTCGGGAATCTCTCCGATATATCGAGTGCCTCCTTCACCATGGCGCTTTTTTCCGGCATCAGCGCCAACACCATGCTCTCCGAGGCCTACGAGCAAAACAAGATCTCCAGGAAAGAGCTGATCCTGGCCAACCTGTTCAACTCCATGCCCGTCTATTTTCTCCACCTGCCCACGGTCTCTTTCATCACGGCGCCGATGATCAAGGGAGCGGCCATCATCTATGTGGGCCTCACCTTTGGCGCGGCCATCCTCCGTACCTTTTCCATCCTTATTATCAGCCGCTTTATCCTGCCCAGTCCGGAACGTAAAAACGAGATGAAGGTGGAAGGCCCCAAAGAGGTGGGCGGCGGCTGGAACGCCATTTTGCAAAAAAGCTGGACCCGCTTTAAAAAACGCATCCGCTCGATCATCCGCTTTACCATTCCCATCTACATCGCCATCTTCTGGCTTCACAAGGCGGGAATCTTCACCTCCATGGAAAAGATGATGGCCACCTACTTCTCTTTCCTGCCCTGGCTCACCCCTGAATCCATGGGGATCATCACCCTGCAGATTGCCGCCGAATTCACGGCCGGCCTTGCCGCTGCCGGGGCCCTGCTCCAGGCGGGCAGCATGACCTATCGGGAAATCATCCTGGCGCTTCTGGTCGGCAATATCCTTTCTTCCCCGATCCGCGCCATCCGCCACCAGTTCCCTTATTATGCTGGGATCTTCCAACCAAAGGTGGCCGCAGAACTGATCTTTTACAACCAGATCTTCCGTATCGGCAGCCTGATGATCATGGGAAGTATTTACTATGTCTTGTCGTAAGGCTAAGGTCCAAACTTCTCCATGAGGACACCCCACCATGAAACGCTATCTGGCCCTCATCCCCAATATCTTATCCACGCTGCGACTGGGTCTGGCCTGCATCTTTCCTTTCTGCCCGGAGGAACTGTGGATCTGGCTTATTCTCGGCAGCGGCGCCAGTGATTTTCTCGACGGCTGGTGCGCAAGGCGCTGGAAGGTGGCAAGCTGGCAGGGTGGCCTGCTCGATGCCATTGCCGACAAGATGTTCATGCTCGTGACCCTGACCACCTTTGCCATGACCGGCAAATTCCCCATCTGGTGGATTCCGGCAGTGATTGCCCGCGATCTGACGGTGGGCATTGCCGCCGGCTATGCGGCGCTGATCCGCTCCTGGGATTCGTTTCGCGACATGGGGGCACGATGGTCAGGCAAGCTGGCGACCGCGGGACAATTTATCCTGCTGCTCACCGTTGTCCTGTTTCCAGGGGCAACCCCGGCTGCCCTCCTGATTACCGTCCTTTGCAGCGTCATTGCCGCCGGTGATTACGGCCTGCTCTTTTATCAGGCGCTCAGAATGCGGAAGACCGAAGGCTGAAGGCTGAAGTAAAAGCCTTTCCGTCAGTCTTCCAGTCCGGCGGATAGCCGGACGCCCTTCAGTCTTCAGCCTTTTACCTTCAGCCTTTTCCAGAGAAACCAACATGATCGCGGCAGCCATACCCGTTCTCCATCTTGTTCTCTTTCTCCTGTGGGTCAACGCACTACCACCTTTGATCAGCATGCTGTGTGGCGACCGCTGGGACAGGCCGCTCGATGGCGGCCGAATATGGCGAGACCAGCA
>CAITDH010000243.1 GCA_903891045.1 uncultured Desulfobulbaceae bacterium
ATACTACTTTTGTAAGTTCTAGTCCTATTATCTTTTTTATCCTTTTTTTATTTAAAATTCAATTAATATAAAAAATATTATTTCCATTGAAATGGACTTCATTCTGCTGGACAATCAACCATAATGAAAATTCCATACTTTATTAACTGATGCCCATGACAAAGCATTTACAAAACAACGCTGTTCCTTTCTTTAAATATTAGGTCCCGACAAAGGAAAACTCAAGAACTATCATGGCCTTTCTCCAGCTTCGAACGCTCCTTTCCGTTTCCCTAACTATTATTGTGCTGTTAGTCCCATTTGTTAGCATTGGTGCTGAAAACATTGATACTCGGACAGCAACACTGATTGATACAGCGGAAGCATTTCATGCTGTCACCCAGAAAGCCAAACCTGCTGTTGTTTATGTCTATGTAAAAAAAGTGACAACCGACAACACCGCCGAGAAACAAGCCTCGGACAAATTCTTCAACGACCCTCTTCTTCATAATTTCTTTGGAGAACAAAATAACAATAAGGACCATGACCCTGGCAATAGACAAACAACATACGCCCATGGATCTGGATTTATTATAAATAAAAATGGATATATCCTCACAAACTCCCATGTCATCAATAACGCGCAGGAGATATCGGTCCGCCTTATAGACAAACGAGAGTTTACGGCAAAAGTAATCGGCCAGGACCAGAAATCGGATGTGGCTTTGATCAAAATCGATGCAGAGGATCTTCCTGTAATATCCATGGGGGACTCATCGTCGCTCAGGGTCGGAGAATGGGCGATAGCCATAGGATCACCTTTTGAGATGATGCAGACAGTTACTGCCGGGATTATCAGTGCCACAGGGCGAAGCAGTGTCGGAGTCAGTGAATACGAAGATTTCATCCAGACCGATGCGGCCATTAATCCTGGTAACTCAGGCGGTCCGCTTCTCAACATTCATGGCCAGGTTGTCGGAATAAACACGGCCTTTCTGACGGAAACCGGCGGGTATATGGGGGTTGGTTTTGCCATTCCGATCAATATGGCAAAAGTAATTGCGGAACGACTGCAAAAAGATGGAAAAATGACACGAGCGTGGCTGGGGGTAGCGCTTAAGGATATTTCTTCTGATGTGCTTAGGGTACATAATTTAACTAACGTTGCAGCCAATGCAGCCCTTATTAGCAAAATTGAGGCAAATGCGCCGGCTGCAAAGTCTTCTCTGCAAAAAGGCGACTTTATTGTATCTATGGATGATGTCAGTATTGCCGGAGCGGCCGATCTTTGCAATCGAGTTGCCCTGAATGCACCAGGAACAACCATCACACTGCAGTTTTTCCGTGACGGTCGAAAGTTATCAACGGCGGTGACTTTAGGTGTCAAGGAAGAACAGGCAGTTGAGAACTGAAACTGTTGCTGGGTTATTGCTCTGATTCTACGAAATAAATGCGGTTTATTTGGTGGTTATAATTCACCCTGTGTTGAAATTTTGTAGTTGTTAAAATTCAAGGGCAAACTCATAAGGAAGTCCTGACTTGTCAAAATGTTTTAATATCTGCCGCAAATCATAGAGGCTGGGGACTTCGAAAATCAGTTCCCAGTCAGGAGTTTGGGTGGGGGATTTGGAGAGTGCTATCAGGTCAAGGATTTTCATCTCTATAGGGGCCACGCCGGCATGCATCATCATCTTCTGACGGGTGGCGGCCATGATGACCAGGGTCTGTTTCTGGGCGACAAAGGTCTCTTTTTGCCTCCATCGTACATAGACAATATCTTCTCGCTGGAGCTTGATTGTTTGCAGTTTCGGGCAATTCATGCTGTGCACGGATAATCCTCGTTCACTGAGCAGGCCATAGAGTCGGGCTTCTGTCGGGCTTGGTTTGCAACAGGCTGATATTTTGACAAACGCTGGATCAAGAGTGGTGAGCTCAATGGTATTAAAGGCCCCGGTTGGCCGGATAAGGGGAGAGCTTCCGGCGTAAAAAACGGTCTTGATGCGTTCGATAAGTGTGGGCAATCGTAACCTGCCTTCACCAATTTGAACATAGAGCTCCTCAAGATTTTTTAGGGTGAAATGTTCAAGTATCTGCTTGAAATCCGGCCGGGCCAGGAGGTCAACAGAAAGGCCGTAACGTGGCATTTCCTGACTGACCACTGAAAGTCCAATCTCCTGAGCAACCTGCTGACTTCTGATCTTAAAGGTTTTTGACAGTTCGGAGCGGGCCCGGGGGGTCTGGCAGAGCTCAAGCATCTTCAGGTCAAAGTGGATAGGGTGGTCAGCCCGGATAATACGCACCACGTCCCCATCCTGTAAAATGGTGTCAATTGCTCCCCGTTTGCTGCCAATCATGGCGCCAAGGCAGCTGTGGCCGATATCGGTGTGGACGTGGAAGGCAAAATCAAGGACGGTGGAGTTGACCGGAAGATATTTCAAATCACCCTGCGGGGTAAAGGTGTAAATTTCCTTTTTCCCGCTGGCCGCAATAACATCACGGTAGGAGACGGAATCATTTGAGGCCAGAACATCAAAGAGCTCCTGGATCTCACGAATAAACTGGCGTTGGTTAGAATTTTGTGAGCTCCAGCCTTTTAACAGGCCACGCTGCGCCCTGCGGGTCATATCTTCGGTGCGAATCTTGAAGAGAAACTCTTTCCCTTTAATGTTGGCCCGGGCATGCAGGGATTGATAACCTGTCTCCTTTGGACTGGCGATAAAATCACGGATCGTTCGGGGGATGGGTGGAAAGGTCTGATTCAGGATTCCCAGGGCCTGGTAGCAGGCGGACGCGTTCTCAACGACAATAAGAATTTCAACGGGATTGTCTATCTGCTTGCGTAAGATATGGTTGATGGCATCATAATAGGCCCAGAGTCCCTTGGGGCGAACGGTGACCTTGCAGGTAAACCAGACGGCTTCGGCCTTCTGTTTGAGTTGTTGAACGATTTCAAACACCACGGGATCTTGTTCAATCTGTTTGATCTGGGTGATGAGCTTAGCGCTTTGTTTGGGGAATTTATAGGAAAGAGCCAGGTTGAACATCTCGCGTTTCAGGCTGAACAGGCCAAGCACGGTGGCAAGTGGGGCATAGATATCAATGGTTTCGTCGGCAATCTTCTGCCTTTTGTGCTGGGGCATGGCGCTGAGAGTCCGCAGGTTATGGAGTCTGTCGGCCAGTTTGACCAGCATGACCTCGGGGCGTAAGGCGGCCCCGGAGAAGATCTTACGATGGATCATCTTGTAATGCGTCTGTTTGTCCCCGGTAAACTGGGTGATCTTGGTACAGCCTTCGACGATGGCCTCAACATAATGGCCAAATTTTTCTCCGATAAAGCCAATGGTGATTTCTTCGACATCCTCCACTGTATCATGGAGTAGGGCGGCAGCTAGGATCTCCGGGTGGGTGATATCCATCTCGTCAGCCAGAATCCTGGCAACAGAACAGGGATGCATGATGTATGCCTCGCCGGAGCGGCGCCATTGATCGTTATGGGCCTCAATGGCAAAATCCAGAGCCCGCCAGAAGACATCGGCCGGGTCATTGCCGAGCAATTGCCGCATCTGAGTGCGATATATTTCCAGATCAAAAGGTATATTATACTGCATATGGTCCGGTGTATTATGGTTGATTTATTGAGAACGGATGTGACCTGCAAGGGAATATTGCTGTTAATCCCTTTGCCCACTGTCAGGACTGTGCTATTATAAAATGTGCCTGATTGATCAGGTTGTCAGGTTGAAGACCATGGTTGAAGCGAATCTTGAAAAGAGGAATATTAAATAAGCTTACCAAAAAATAACGGTCAGGGGAAAAACAAATATCAGTTATGAGAAAAAAAAGAAAACATTTTCCGAGAAAGCCATCAGACAGGCGGTATGGAGCTCAATCTGACCGGGAATCACCACGACAAGACAATTCACTGGAGCGCGACGTGTTGGCGTGTGTGTATCGCAGTGAACATGCTGTTTCGCAAGCTGATATCGTTGCGGAGCTCAAGCTTGAAAAAGGTATGCAAAAAGAATTGACCACACTCCTTGCGGCGTTGGTTGAACAAAAAATCCTGAATCATACCAGTAAGGATCGTTTTTCGCTCGGCAAGCAAAGCAACCTGGCCACGGGAGTTCTTGAGCAAAACCCGCGCGGTTTTGGTTTTGTCACCGGGCTTTCTGTCCGGGCTGGTGGCTTAGTCTATACCCGAGATCCTGCGGTTGAGGCCTTCCGTATGGGGTCGGCCCGCCATGGCGATACGGTCCTTATTCGAGTCTACAAGGTCCGTCAAGATGGCCGTCCTGAGGCGGGAGTGATCAGTGTCCTGGTGCGAGGTTCTAACCGTCTGGCCGGATTTATCTCTTTTGAGCAGAATAAGGTCCGGGTAACCCCTGAAGATCCCCGTTTCCCTTTTTCCGTTGTTATTGATGGCGCTGCCCCTGAGGATGTAAAGGCGGGAGATGCTGTTATCGTTGAGCTTGCAGATGGTGCTGATGCCACTGAAACTGTCGGCAATCTCCGGGGCAAGATCATTGAAGTCCTTGGCGACCCGGATTCGATTGATGTCCAGATGCGGTTGGTGATTGAGAAATTCAAACTGCCCCATAGCTTTAGTGAGCAGGCCAGGCAGGAGGCGGCGCAACTGCCGGAAGAGATTACCGAGACGAAAGGCCGGGAAGATCTGCGGGAGATCCTGCATGTCACGATCGATGGAGAAACAGCCAAAGACTTTGACGATGCCGTGGCCGTTTTAAAGACCAAAAATGGTTTTCGACTCTATGTCTCTATTGCTGATGTCAGCCACTTCGTGCGACCAGGAACTGCCCTTGATAAGGATGCCTACGACCGCGGCACCTCCATCTATTTTCCCGGCAGGGTCATCCCCATGCTGCCGGAGAAGATCTCCAATAATCTGTGCAGTCTTATTCCCGACCAGGACCGTCTCGCCTTTACCGCCATTCTTGATTTTGACCGGCAGGGTAACACCACCAAGAAGCGCTTTATTAAGTCCATTATCCGTAGTCACAAGCGTTTTACCTATACCACGGTTCGGCAGATTCTCATCGACAACAACCAGGACGTGCGGCGTGAACATAAACCCTTTCTCACGCCTCTCAAGTGGGCGGGCGAGCTGGCGATAATTCTCCAGAAGCTGCGTAAGGAGCGGGGGGCCATTGGATTTACCTTGCCGGAACCGGATATCGGTCTTGACGATACCGGCAGAATAAGCACCATTGGCAGGGCCGAACGGAACTTTGCCCATCAGATCATCGAGCAGTTCATGCTTTCAGCTAACGAGGCCGTGGCCGAGACCTTTACCGAGCACTCGGTGAATGCGCTCTACCGGATCCATGAGCGGCCAGACCCCATAAAGGTGCAGGAGTTTACCGGCTTTGCCAAGACCCTGGGGCTCAATCTCCCCAAACATCGGGAAGATCCCGACTGGTTTGGTCAGGTTCTGGATATGGTCAAAGGCAGCCCCAAGGAATATGTGGTCAACAACCTGCTCCTGCGCACCATGCAGCAGGCGCGTTATGACGCACGGAATGTCGGCCATTTTGGTTTGGCGGCAACCGACTACACCCATTTTACCTCACCCATCCGCCGCTATCCGGACCTTCTGGTCCACCGGGCCCTGTATGATTTCATCAGCAGGTCCAAGGAAAACAAGAAAAATCTCAGTCCGGAAAATTTAAAAATTATCGGCCCCTTTCTCTCCACCCGGGAGCGGGTGGCTGTGAGCGCGGAACGGGAGATGAACGACCGGTTGAAGGTCCGATATATGCAGGATAAGACTGGAGAAAGTTTTGATGCCGTGATTTCCGGGGTCAATGGGTTTGCCTTTTTTGTGGAACTGCTTGAACTGTTTATCAGCGGTTCTGTGGCAATTGGCGAATTGCATGATGATTATTACATCTATGATCAAAAGCATCACCGCCTCATGGGAGAAAGAAGCGCCAAAATGTACCGGATTGGCGATCTGGTGCGGGTGACCCTGCTTGATGTCGATCCTCGAAAAAATAGGATCAATTTTACTCTGGCCAAGGAATAAGGGGCTGATTGTCAGGCAGTTGGGGCTTTTTCGTTGAGACTTGACGGGAAACCATATTTCGCATAAAGAGAGGAGATGGGGCAGGGGGCAAGTCATGAACACACACTGCGCTATCTCCCCTTTCATAGTTGTCTCGGAGAATTGAAGGATATGGAAAATTCGAACTGGCTCATGGGAATTCTGACGACTCCTTTTTCCGGGGGATTACTCCTTGGCGTCCTGTTCTGTTGTATTATTTATGTCCGTGGTTTTCTGCGTCGTCGTGAATTATCTCGGGAAATAAACAGGTTGAAAACACATCTGCATACCAAGCTGGAGATTGATTCTGCCGACAACGAAAGAAGAAAACAGGAGCTCATTACCCTCAGGCAGGAGCGGGATAACCTGCGTATTACTGTCCAGTCTTTAAATCAGAAACCAGGCCGCAAGGAGATCAGGCAGTATTATATCTACCAGACCGCCCTTGATATCATGTTTGAAAAGGCGCCTGGATTTGCCCCTGCCTGGCAGATCACGATCAAGGAGGCTGAGCGGCTCTTTGAAAAATCAGAACAAGGGGTTGTGCCTCTGTTGAAGCGACTGATGCCAACCAGCACGAATCAGCAGGTGGAAGAATATGAAAAGATCAGCAGGATCTCTCATGATGCTGCCGCTTAAGCTGAAGGGCAGAGCCTGAAAACGGTATGTTTTTCCTTCTCACTTCCTTATGACCATTGACTCCACCCTTCTTGATCATGTCGCCATTGTCCTCATGGAGCCAAAATTCCCGGAAAATATCGGGGCGGCGGCCAGAGTAGCCTGGAATATGGGAATCAGCCGCCTGATCGTTGTTGGCCGCGTGCCTCCTGATCGTGAACGTATGGCCATGATGGCCACTCACAAGGCCGCGCACCTCCTTGAAAAGATGGAGTTTCACCATAGTCTCGAAACAGCCCTGGCCCCTTTCTCTCGGGTTGTGGGTGCCACTGCCCGGCGAGGTCGACAGCGTATCCCGGGAAAGAACCCTCGGGATGTTGTCAGTGAGATTCTGCCCCTGTTGCCTGACAACGAAATCGCTTTTCTCTTCGGTCCGGAAGATCGGGGCCTCACGAATGATGATTTGAAGTACTGTCAAATGACTTCTTCCATCTTAACGGCTGATTTTTCTTCGTTGAATCTTGCCCAGGCTGTGGCCATCCACTGTTATGAGCTTTATTATGGAGTTGTGCATTGCCGGAAAGATGCAGCTCCGTCTCTTGGCCTGGCTACGACCTTCGAGCTTGAAGGGATGTATCATTATTTGGAAGAGACCTTGTCGTCTGTGAATTTTTTACAGGACAAGAGTCATGACTATTATATGAACAATATCCGTCAGTTCTTGGGGAGGATGCAGCTGAGCTCAAAGGATTCCAGTATCATTCGTCGTATCTGTCGACAGTTCCTGCGCTTTCAGGAGCGGCCGGTTGCCAAAAAAGAATGAGGCGGCTGGCGCGGGCGGTGTTTTGTTGTTATAATATAAACATAAAGAAGTGTGAATGAAGACTTTCTTTTCTAGGAGGTGCCATCATGATCCCTGCCATCCAGTCAGCCTTGTCGGGTTTGTCCGCGTACAGCACAAAAATCAATTTCAATGCCAATAATATTGCCAATGCCAGCACTGAGGGATTCAAAAAAAGACGCGTAATTCTGTCCACCGCAGAACCTCAGGGGGTTCAGGTTCAGACAGGACGGGTCGAGACCCCTGGGCCCATGACCTATGAACAGACCAGCAAGGGTATGGGGTTGGTTGAGCAGTCCAATGTTGATATCGCGCAAGAACTGCCTGAAATGAGTATCAATGCTCAAATGTATAAGGCGAATCTCAAAACCCTTCAGGTGACCGATGAGATGCTTGGTAGTCTTCTCAAGACCAAGGCTTGAAATGTTTCAGACTCCCCGCAACGGACATTGCACGCATCGTGGATTATTCTTTCGGCAATAGTCCTTTCCCAGAGCAACGATCAAGGCGTGATACTCATTGTAAAGAACTGATTGGGCTGGGAGTTTGTCGTGAAATTCCTCCTGGAGCGAGTGATAGTCGCTCTCTTCTGGTACCAGATTGTGCCGGGAAAAGATGCGATGGGTGTAGGTGTCCACCACAAAGATCGGATGGTTGGCCGCATAGAGCAGGATTGAATCCGCAGTCTCTGGCCCAATTCCTTTCACCGAGAGCAAGGCCTCCCGTCCGGTAGCCAGATCGTCATTGAGTAAAAGCTCGAGTTTCCCTTGATACCGCTCGGTAATCATCTGCAGAAGATTCTTCAGCCGTTGTGCCTTGATGTTAAAATAACCAGACGGCTTGATTAACAGGGCAAGCTCCTCAACGGGTAGGGCGGAAAGTGCTGAAAAAGAGAGAAAACCTGTCTCTTGTAGATTGGTAATGGCCTTACGCACATTTTCCCAGTTGGTATTCTGGGTAAGCACCGCCCCAACCATGACCTCTAGCGGTGAATCCCCTGGCCACCAGCCCTGTGGGCCGAAATGGTGAGAGAGCAGGGTGTAGATCTCTTTGAATTTATTTCCCGTCATTTATTGCTCATTATGCTCTCTTGTTACCTGGATAACCCTTCATTCTGAGCAATCCCCTAAACAGATACCTATTTCTCTTGCGGTCAAAACTTTGTCACTGTTCAAGTCTACTTTTTTTCGAGACCTGATGGCGTCAATCAGAGGAACCGGAACCATGGATGAAGCAGACAGGGCCACCATGTGACCAAAGACACCTTGCTCAACCAGGCGTACGGCGGCAGCGCCAAAACGTAAGGCCAGCAAGCGGTCAAAGGTCGTAGGAGAGCCGCCGCGCTGCAGGTGCCCAAGAACAAGAGATCGTGTGTCTTTGCTGATTCGTTTCCGGATCTCAGAAGCCACCCATTCACCAACCCCACCCAGGACAACCTCTGCCCTTCCCAGTTCGCCCGCGCCTTTGTTGATTACCGTTCCCCCTTTAACGCTGGCACCTTCAGCGACAACTACGATGGAGTAATCCTTGCCGTGCAGTTCGTTGTCTGTTATTTTTTTGCAGACTTCGTCCATGTCAAAGGGGATCTCGGGCATCAGAATAACGTCTGCACCCCCGGAAATCCCCGAATAAAGGGCTATCCAGCCGGAATCACGCCCCATGACTTCAACCACCATGACCCGATCGTGCGATTTTGCCGTTGAATGGAGTTTGTCGAGGGCCTCTGTTGCTGTTGACACGGCTGTGTCAAAACCGAAGGTCCTGTCTGTTGCCTCAAGATCATTGTCAATGGTTTTAGGAACACCAATAACTGGCATCCCTTTCAGCGCGAAACGATGGGCGATCTCAAGACTCCCGTCTCCGCCAATGGCGATATGACAGTCAAAGCCCATTCTTTGAAAATTGTTCATGATCTTGTCTGAAATATCAACAACCTGGATTTCACCCGCCAGATTTTCGATCGGTGTCGAAAAAGGATTCCCTTTGTTAGTCGAGCCCAGGATAGTGCCACCAGTGGCATAAATCTCTTCAACATCCTCGAGGGTGAGGCGCCTGAGCTCATCGAGGTTTAACAAACCTTTGTAGCCACTGCGACTGCCATATACCTCCCAACCGCGGCGATAACATGAATGAACAACAGCATAGATAACTGCGTTCAGTCCTGGGGCGTCTCCACCACCCGTGGAGATTACAATTTTTTTCATATCAGTAGGCCGTAGTTTTTTTTTGATATCAGTCTGGTTGTAAGTTTAACTTATTGGAAATACACGTTTATTGTAGGAGCTCTCAGCGAGAGAAAGATGTGATCTCGTTTATACTCAATGTGGTTACCTGCATAAAGTGGATTGACTTTCAAGATTTGCAACTTAAAATAGATATTAACATGTTTATGTATGATTGGAAGGGCAATGTGTCCTTCCAGTGGA